>CANGHX010000042.1 GCA_947453715.1 Flavobacteriales bacterium
CTAAACCAACATCAGCTAAAATTTTCAATTCTAAAATCTGCCATCCTTCTAATCCTGATTCACCTGGTTGAGCATAACGAGGAGTTTGAAAAGTAGATGATTTAAAATTATTATTACCTAAACCTCCACGACCACCAGGAACTAAAATATGTTCTTGTCCATCTTCTGTGATTTCAAATAAAATTTCATTCGTTTCAGGATCACGAGCTAATGTTCCAACAGGAACTTCGATGTACTTATCCTCACCTTGTTTCCCTTTTTTTAACGCTTCACTACCATGTCCACCATGTCCAGCTTTGATGTGTTTATTGAACTTCAAGTGAAGTAATGTCCATAATTGGCTATTACCTTTCAGGATAATATGTCCTCCACGACCACCATCACCACCATCTGGTCCACCTTGCGGGATGTATTTCTCTCTTCTGAAATGAGCAGAACCACCACCACCATTTCCAGAATGACAATGAATTTTAACGTAATCAACAAAATTATCTGAAGCCATAAAGCATTTATTGTAAAGTAAGTTCGAAATTGAATTACTGTCTATTAAAAATAGGCTACAAAGTTACGATTTTTTTGAAAGAGATGAAGGAAGAGCTTGTTTTTTATTTGTATCTTTTACAGAATAGGAAATAAAAAAGGCGAGATAAATGAAAATCTCGCCTTACAAAGTTGTATTAAAATATTAATGATTATCTATCGCAGTATATAATCTTGTCGAAATTTCGTCAATAGAACCAATTCCGTCGATTGAAACAAATTTATTTTGCGACTGGTAAAAATCTTTAACTGGAGCAGTTTCATTATTGTAAACATGAATTCTATTTGCAATAACTTCAGGGTTTGCATCATCAGCTCTTCCGCTAACTTCTGCTCTTTTCGTAAGTCTTGATTTTAATTCATTCTCTTCAACTTCAAGAGCAAGCATAACGCTAATTGATGTGTTTAATTCCGCTAAGAATTGATCTAGAGCTGTTGCTTGAGCATTTGTTCTAGGGAAACCATCAAAAATAAAACCTTTTGCTTCTTTATGATTTAAAACTTCAGAACGTAGCATATTAATTGTTACTTCATCAGGAACTAATTGTCCTTTATCGATATAACTTTTAGCTAAAACACCTAGTTCAGTTTCTCCTTTAATATTCGCGCGAAAAATATCACCTGTTGATAAATGAATCAATCCATATTTTTCAATAAGTCTTTCTGATTGAGTTCCTTTTCCTGCTCCTGGAGGTCCGAATAATACGATATTTAACATAACGGAATTTAATTTAGTTTTCTTTCAATTGATATATTTCATCAAGGTTTCTGCCTTTTTCGTCGTAATCTAGTCCGTAACCAACTACAAATTTATTTGGGATATTGAATCCGACATAATGGGGAATGTTTTCCCCTTTAAAAGCTTCTTCCTTATATAATAGTGTGCAAATTTTTAGAGATAAAGGTTTTTCATTTCCTAAAAGTGAAATAACTTTATCCATTGTAATTCCTGTATCAACGATGTCTTCAATAATGACAACATTTTTGTTTGTGATTGAAGTATTTAAACCGATGATTTCATCTACTCTACCTGTTGAAGATGTGCCAACATAAGATGAAACTTTAATGAAAGAAATTTCACAGTCTAGGTTAATTTTTTTCATTAAATCAGCAGCAAACATAAAAGACCCATTCAAAATCGCGATAAAAATCACTTCTTGACCGTTAAAATCAGCATTAATTGCAGATGTTAAATCATCGATTTTATTACTGATTTCCTCTTTACGTATGAACGTTTCGAAGGTTTTGTCTTTTAAATGAATCACTTTATAGTAGAATTACAAAGTGCAAAAATAGAAAAAAATATTAAATTTTAGTGCTTAAATATTTATTGCTAAACTGTTTTTTTCAATAAAATATACGATTATCTTTGTGCCATGCATAGAAAATGGTACGGTAATTCTTTTCGATTAGGTATGGTCGGAGGGGGACAATTAGGAAGAATGTTTATTCAGGAAGCAATTAATTTTGATGTTCAAGTTCATTCTTTAGATCCTGATCCAGAAGCACCTTGTAAGTCGATAGCAACTTCTTTTACAGTTGGTAGTTTGAATGATTACGATACGTTGTATAATTTCGGATTAGATAAAGATGTCATTACTGTTGAGATCGAGAATGTAAATATTGAGGCGTTAGAACGTCTTGAAGCAGGAGGTAAAAAAGTTTTTCCACAACCTAGAATATTGAAGATTATTCAAGATAAAGGGTTGCAAAAACAATTTTATTTAGATAACAATATTCCAACCGCTCCATTCGAATTAGTTGAAAATAAAGCTGAAATCAATTCTCATTTGACCTCTTTTCCTTTTATGCAAAAGTTAAGAAAAGGGGGGTATGATGGTAAAGGAGTTCAACCTTTAAGAAATAATGAAGATCTTAATCATGCATTTGATGCACCTTCGGTTTTAGAGAAAATGATTCCTTTTGTTAAAGAATTGTCTATTATAGTTGCAAGAAATGAAGAAGGTCAAACAGCTGTTTATCCTGCTGTAGAATGTGAATTTAATCCAGAGGCTAATTTAGTTGAGTTTTTATTTTCACCTGCAGAAATTTCGAATGATATAGAAGAAAGATCTAAGAAAATTGCTGTGGATGTAATTAATAAATTGGGCATGGTTGGTCTTCTAGCTGTAGAATTATTTTTGTTGGAAAATGGGGAGATTTTGGTAAACGAAATTGCTCCAAGACCTCACAACAGCGGCCATCATACAATTGAATGTAATATTACTTCTCAATACGAGCAACACATGCGTTCTGTTTTAAATTTACCATTAGGTTCTACAAATTTAGTTCAAAGTGGAGTGATGATTAATCTTTTGGGAGAGAAAGGTTTTGAAGGTGATGTTTATTATGAGAATTATGAAGAAGCTTTAGCTTTAGAAGGAGTTAAAATTCATATTTACGGGAAACAAAAAACAAAATCATTTCGAAAAATGGGACATGTTACTGTAGGAAATTCATCGTTAGAAAAGGCAAAGGAAATTGCACGAAAAGTTCAGGAAATACTTAAGGTAAAAGCTTAATAAATTGCCATTTCATTAAATACTTTTTCCATTTGATCTACAACTGAAGAAGATGAGCAATTGTAATTATTGATTATAAATGCAAATGCGATTAATTTTCCAGATGTAGATTCAACGTATCCTGTATATGCTTTAATTCTATTTATAGTTCCGCTTTTTGCTTTTACACGACCTTCACCAGGTTGTTTTCTGCAAACAGTTGAAAGAGTTCCTGAAATCCCAGCGACTGGTAAAGTCGAGAGAAATGCATTGTAATTACTAGATTTTGACATCTCAACTAATAAGCTGCAGAAATGTTTTGCGCTAATAGCATTTGATCTCGATAAACCACTTCCATCTTTAATATAAAGGCCTCCAAAATTAAATTTTGGTTTCCAATATTTTTCCATTTGTATTAATGAGTTTGCAGTGCTCCCATTGTTGTTTAATTTATAACCAGAAAGACAAAGTAACTGTTCTGCAAAAAGATTGATACTTTTCATATTTGTAATCGTAGCGATCGAAAGAATCGTTTCTCCTTTGTGGGTATAGATTAATTTGAATTCTGAACCATATCTTGTTTCAATATTTGTTAAATCAAGTTTACGAACTGATTTATAAGTCCCGAATATCTCTACTCCTTTTTCCTTTAAAGCCGAATATAATTCATAAGCAAATTGAAATTCTGGATCGGGAAGACTGCCTTTAACCAAAAAGCTGGATGAATTTAGAGGGAGTGCACCTGTTCCAAAGCGATCAAGTGAATATGGAGCGCCATAAATATAGGAATTGTCACCGTCTACTCTTGAAGCTTCAATATAATTGTGAAATTGTAAATTCTCTACTTTTGGAGTCACATACACTAACTGACTGACAATACCAGGTACTGAACCTGTTCTGAAATAATATTTAATCATATTGTCATAAATGTTTAAACCAGAAGGCCCTGCGCCGTAATAATTCCCCATATCAGACCAACTCCAACCGTCTGGTATTCCATTGTAACCAAATTCACTAGCATCAGCAATAATATCTCCTTTTATTTTTGTGATTCCTAGTTTTTTTAAAGTGTCACACCAAATAAATAGAAAATCTTTTTCTTTTCCTTCTTGATTAAAATATTTACTACCTAAAGTTGGATCACCACCACCGCGAATCCATAAATTACCATTTAAAATGCTGTCTTTTGTAATGCTGCCTTCGATGTATATTCGTGTTTCAGGTCTATATTCAGGTCCTAGAATTTCAAGTGCTGTTGCTGTTGAGAATATTTTTGTTGTAGAAGCAGGAGGGAGAGAAAGGTGTGGATTATGCTCCGCGATTGTTTCTCCCGATTTCACATCAATTGCGTAAAATGAAATAGAAGCATTTGAGAATGCAGCATTATTCACAAAGTTTGAGACAGCATCTTTAACTTGATTCTGAGAGAAACAATATTGAGTCACAAGGAGTATAATGAGAAGTGCGTTTTTCATGATAATTTACATTATAAAAGCAAAATTGAATATAAAATAAAGATCTTTTAATCAAAAAGTTAAAACTTTTAAACATTCATGCGAAGAAAAGATTCAATAAATCATAACAAAATTGATTCCATTTCGTATAGGAATTAGTTATATTCAGATAGAAGAAATTAATTTTTACGAAAAAAAGTAGAATGCCAAAAGTTTTAAGAATCATTAATCGTTTTAATATAGGAGGTCCAACTTATAATGCAACTTTTTTAACTCGCTTCATTAGTGATGATTATGAAACATTGTTGATTGGAGGATTGCCTGAAAAAGGTGAGTCTGATTCATTGCATATTCTTGAAGAATATGGAGTGGAACCGATGTTGATTAAAGAACTTCAACGTACTCCGAATTTCAAAAGTGACAGAGAAGCTTATCGTAAAATTAAAAGTATTATTGAAGAATTTAAGCCTGACATTGTTCATACACATGCTTCAAAAGCTGGTGCATTAGGTCGTAAAGCTGCAATTGCATGTAAAGTGCCAGTTGTGATACATACATTTCATGGACACGTTTTTCATTCCTATTTTGGTAAATTAAAAACTTTTGTATTCAAATATATAGAGCGAAGATTAGCATCTAAATCAGATGGAATTATAGCCATTTCTGAAATTCAAAAAAAGGAATTATCGGAAATACATAATATCTGTAGTGGTGATAAAATTAAAGTGATCCCATTAGGATTTGATTTGGCAAAGTTTCATGATAATATTGATGAGAAAAAAAAGGTAACAAGAACCAATTTTTCAATAAAGGAGGATGAAATTGCAATTGCGATAATCGGTAGGCTTGCACCAATTAAAAATCACACACTATTTTTGGATGTAGTAGAAAATGTTTTAACGAAAACGTCAAAAAAACTAAGATTTTTCATTGTAGGCGATGGAGATGAAAGAGTGAATATTGAAAATAGAGTTAGCACAATAACAAAAAAGCATCCGGGAACTATAGAGATGACATCTTGGATTAAAGATATTGGAGAGTTCAATGCTGGAATGGATGTTATATGTTTAACGTCTGATAATGAAGGAACACCTGTTAGTTTAATTGAAGCGCAAGCTGGAAATATTCCAATTGTTACAACGGATGTTGGAGGTGTGAGAGATGTTGTAATTGATGGAGAAACTGCATTTGTAATAGAGAAGAATAATGTAGAGCAATTTGCTGAAAAATTATTACTTTTGATCGAAGATAATTCTATAAGGGCACGTATGTCAAAGAGTGGCTGGGATTTTGTTTCGAAAAAGTTTCATTATACGACATTAGTCAAGAACATGGAAAAATATTATATTGAATTATTAGAGAAAAAGCGAGTTAAATGATCATAAAAATAAAAAATATATTACTTCTGTTTTTGACTGTTTCTTTACTAGGAAGCTGTGGGGTAAATAGTAGTTTAATGTTTAAAACTCCAAAAGGGGGAAGTTTTAAATATGATTCAATACCAATGAAACCATTGGAAGAGTATCACATTACAAAAGATGATAAATTCAATTTTTATTTGTATCCAAATTCAGGCGAAAAGTTAATTGAGTCTATCAGTGGGACTACAGTAAATGGGGAGAATCTATTATACAATAATAATAACAGCGTTATTGCTAACTTTCAATACATTGTTAAAGGTGATGGATTTGTTGAATTACCTATAATTGGAAACGTTAAAGCTGAAGGTTTAACACTAACAGATTTTCAAGATTCGTTAAAAGCTAAGTATTCAAGTCAATATAATTCCCCTTTCATTAAGGTTGAGTTAACGAATCAACGTTGTGTTATTTTTTCTGGACAAGGAAGTAATGCTAAAATTGTTCCGATAGTCAACAATAATACGACCTTGATGGAAGTCATTGCTCAGGCTGGAGGAATTGACGCTAGAGGTCAAGCGAAATTGATTAAATTAATGAGAAGAGTAAATGGTAAACGAGAAGTATATTTAATAGATTTATCTACCATTGAAGGGTTGACTTATACAGATATGATTGTTCAAGGAAATGATTACATTTATATTGAGCCTAAAGCTGATTTAGCAAAAGAAACTGTGAAAGAAATTGCACCAATTATTTCAATTATTTCATCTGTTTTTGTCATAGTACGAATTATTCAAACTGTAAAATAAATTGAATCCAAAAAGTAATAATAAGATTATAAATAAAGAGTACGATCCACAGATACTTTTAACAACATTACAAAGAAATTGGTGGTGGCCTGCTTTTTTTATATTGCTATTCTGTAGTGTAGCATTTTTCTATTTGAGATATACGAAGTCAGTTTATGAATCTCAAATGTTGATCCAAATTGGTAGTAAAGATCAAGCGAAAGAAGTAATGGATATTGAACATATTGGTACTAAACCTGAGGATATGTCGTCAGAGATTGAGTTGCTAAAATCCCAATTGTTGTTTGATAAGGCCATTTCCAGTCTTAATATGCACGTTAGTTTGTTTGCAAAAGGAGCTGTATTGACCGAAGAAAGATACAAGTCAGGTGTAATTAATGTAATGCCTTATGAATTAAGAGATTCTTCATTAATTGATGTTCCAATTTCTATTTCGCATGACAGAGATATTATTCATCTGAATTATATACATGGTGGAGAAAAGTTTTCAGTAAGTGGAAGGGTAAACAAGCATATTGTAAACAAACATTTTGATATAATAGTAAAAGCTTCTGATTTGAAAGCGATGAAACAAAATTTTCAAACGAATGAGTTTTATTTTGTGTTTAATAGTATATCAAGTTTGTCAGCTAGATTGTTACCAGATTTACAAGTTCTACCAATAAATGAGGCAGCCAAAACTATTCAGATTTTATACAAAGGGCATGATCCACAACTTTGCCATGACATCACTTTAGCTGTATCTAATGCTTTTATGGAATATGATGATGAGGCAAAAAGGAAAGGAGATGAGAATATTTTAAAATTTATTGATGAACAAATAGTTTATTTAACAGAAAAACTAAAAGAATCGAAAGATAGTTTGATGATTTTGCAAAGCGGTAGTGATTTTTTAGGAGCAGAAGAATTTGAAACAAATTTATATACAAATGTTACAGATTTGCAAGAGCGATTAATGGTAATTAATGAAGAAATTCGTGTTTTAGAATATGCAAATACAAAATTAGTTCAAGAACCAAATCGATTAGAAGTTTATAAATTATTACCTGAAATGTTAGGTAAAAGTTTTGAAGCTTATTTAAGTAAAAAAATCGATGATTTAATTTCGTTACTTGAACAAAAAGAAGATTTACTTTTCGAGGTAACAAATGAGCATAGTGGTGTGAAGTTAATCTCTCAAAAAATTCAATTAAAGTCGCAATCTATTCGTAAAAGTATAAGTGTTATTGAAATGCGTTTGAAAGATGAGGCAAGAGCTTTAAATAGAAGAGTAGAAAGTTTTGAAATGAAAATCAGTGGTCTTCCTGGTAAGAAAATGGAATTTGGAAGATTGAGTAGATTACAAGAATTAAATGAAAAATATTTTAATTTATTACAAGAAAATAAATTTTTATATTCTATTTCTGACGCAGGATATACAACTGACAACAAAGTGTTGAGTATGCCGGCTGTGAATAATGCACCAATAAGTCCAAATAGAAAATTAGTATATATTTCATTTTTCTTTATTGGATTTATTATTGGAATCGGTATTTTATTTGTGAAATATTTGACTTTTAATGAGATCAATTTAATTGAAGATTTAAATAAATTGTTACCTGAACATGTGACTAATTTAGGAGGTATTCCATTAGTTAAAAAGGATATGAAATTCTCTCAATTATTGGCTCATGATTTCCCAAAATCTATGCTTGCCGAGGCTTTTAGAAATATACGTACGAATCTAAGTTACATCAATCCAAATTATCAAACAATTGCAATTACTTCTTCGATATCTGGAGAAGGAAAAACATTTGTAGCGTTGAATCTTGCAGGTATTATCGCTATGTCTGGTAAAAAGACGATTGTATTAGATTTGGATTTACGTAAACCAAAAATCCATTTAGGGTTCAATACAACAAATGATAAAGGAATGAGTGGAATGATTATCAATCAAAACACTCTGCTTGAATGTATTCATAAATCGCCAATTGATACTTTAGATTTCATTACTGCAGGTCCAATTCCACCAAATCCTTCGGAATTGATATTAAGTGAGCGATTTAAAGAAATTATTGAAGAATTAAAATTGATTTACGATGTGATCATCATCGATAACCCACCTGTAGGATTGGTTTCTGATGGAGTTCGTAATTTAACGGAAGCTGATATTCCAATTTATGTATTTAAGTCACATTACTCTAAACGAACTTTCGTACATAAAATCATTGAACTTTTTGAAATGCAGCAATTGAAAAACTTAAATGTTATTTTAAATGGTGTTAAGAGAAGTAAGCGAAATGGGGCATATGGCTACGGTTACGGTTATGGTTACGGTTATGGTTACGGTTATGGCTATTCAGACAATTCAGCATATTTCAAAGACGATGTGAAAGAGAATTTCTTTACTAAATTTTTAAAACGATGGAAGTAATTAAAGGAGAAATAGATGGACTTTTAATTTTTCAGCCTAGAGTTTTTACTGATAATAGAGGATATTTTTTTGAGAGTTTTAATCAAGAAAAATTTAATCAATTAACAGGTTTGGATATTCAATTTTGTCAAGACAATGAATCTTTGTCAAATAAGAATGTTTTAAGAGGACTACATTTTCAAAAACCTCCATTCGCTCAAGGTAAATTAGTTCGAGTAATTTCTGGGAAAGTATTGGATGTTGCTGTTGATATTCGAAAGTCATCAGCAACTTACGGAAAATATCAATTAGTTGAATTGTCTTCAGAAAACAAAAAAATATTTTGGATTCCGCCAGGGTTCGCGCATGGTTTTTTAGTATTGGAAGAAAATACGGTTTTTAGTTACAAATGCTCAAATTATTATTCTCCTGAATCAGAGGGGACTATAAAGTGGAATGATAAAGATTTAAATATAGAATGGCCAATTTCTAACCCAAATGTTTCTGAAAAAGATAATGTTGGTGAAGATTTTGTTAATTTTGTATCACTATTCGAATAAGTTTGTAAATCGTGGGGATTAAAATAGCTCAATTAATAAGTTTTTGTATTGGAGGAATTATGATTTCTGCATTATGCAATGAGTTATTGTTAAGATTCTCAAAATCGTTAGGAATTCGTAATAAAAATGATGTTTTTGTTAGATGGAGTAATGAGTCAAAACCTTCGCTAGGAGGTGTTAGTTTTTTTGTAGTATTTGTTTTTACAGCCATTGGATATTCTATTGTTTTTGAAGATAACATTTTCCATAATATTAAGTATATAGGTTTGTTTTTAGCTGGTTCTATTGCGTTTTTAATGGGATTAGCTGATGATGCCTATAACACTAGACCATTAGCAAAATTGATTATTCAAATCACTTGTGGAGTTATTTTAGTTTTAACAGGTGTTAGTGTCGATGTATTTCATAATTATACAATTGATAGCCTTTTAACTATTATTTGGGTTGTAGGTATTATGAATTCATTGAATATGTTAGATAATATGGATGGTATCACTGGAACAACAGTATTCTTCATATTAGTAACTTGTTTAGTATCTAATTGGATTTTGTTAGATTTTAATTCTAATATTTGGACAGTTTGTTTAGTTGCGGTTATCGGAGCAATAATTGGATTTTTATTTTATAATATTCATCCTTCAAAGTTGTTCATGGGAGATGCGGGCAGTCAATTTATAGGGTTATTTGTTGCGTTTTATTCAATAGAGAGTTTGTTAAATATTGGACATAATTTAAATCATACAAACTGTGCTTCGTGGATTGGATTGGTAATTACTTTAATTGCATTTACACCTGCAGCAGTAGATACTTTAACAGTTGTAATTAATCGATTAAAAAAAGGTCAGTCGCCTATGGTTGGAGGAAAGGATCATACAACTCACCATTTAGTTTATGCTGGGTTTAAAGATATTGGTGTTTGGTATGTATTTGTTTCTTTAGGTGCAATTTCAACTTTGCTTTCAATTAGTTTAATAAATTTGGTGAAATTAGGTATTGTATTGCCAATTTTACTTTCACTAATTTATTTTGTTATAGTATTTTGGTTATTGTATCGAAATACGATTAACCACCAAGTATCCGATAAAAGATAATTTTCATGAAATTAAAGCAAATAATAATTCCTTTTTTTTTGCTAGGTTTTCTTCTTTATTCATGTTCAGAAAATCAAACATTAAGGAATTCTCAAGATGATGTTGTAAAAAGTGCATCAAACCCATTGTTTTCTATTCCTATTTTACCACAAGAAATGACTTTTTGTGGAGAAAAGATTTATTTAAAAGATGAGGATATTAGAGAACGTTTAGAAAAAGAAGTTTTATTAAATGCTTATTATCATAGCGCTACAATAGGAATAATGAAGAGAGCTCATCGATTTTTTCCTCAAATTGAACAGATTCTGAAAAAAGAAAATATCCCAACTGATTTTAAATATTTAGCATGTATTGAAAGTAGTTTGAATCAAGCTGTAAGTCCAGTTGGAGCTCAAGGTTTTTGGCAATTTATGCCATTTACTGCTGAAGAATTTGATTTGGAAATGTCAGATGAGGTAGACGAACGATTAAATGTTGAAAAAAGCACTTATGCTGCATGTGGTTATTTGAGACATGCACAAGATACTTTGAAAGATTGGTTGCTAACTGCTGCATCATACAATAGAGGTATTGGCGGTGTGAGAAGTGATATGAGATGGCAAGGAACTAGTCATTATTTTGATACGGATATGAATAGTGAAACTGCAAGGTATACTTTTAGAATTTTAGCAATGAAGTTGATTATGGAAAATCCTAAAGATTATGGATTTGATATTGATCATATGGAATTATATGAACCCTATAAAACAAATAGTGTTATTGTAGCTGAATCAATACCAAACATAGCTGAATGGGCTATATCTAAAGGATTCAACTTTAAGATAGTGATAAAATTAAATCCGTGGATAAAAGGAAATAAATTAACGATTAAAAAGAAACACTATAAACTTTTATTACCTTCACCTTCAGAAAATTTAAAGCCTTATAAAGCATATAATTAATGTCAAAAAAAACTGATTTATTTGAATTTGGAGCTATTGAAGTTTTTGGAGCTAGAGAACATAATTTAAAAAATGTTGATCTAAAAATACCAAGAAATAAATTAGTTGTTTTTACAGGGTTAAGCGGAAGTGGTAAATCTTCTTTAGCATTTGATACTATTTTTGCAGAAGGTCAGAGGAGATATATTGAAACATTTTCTGCATATGCACGCCAATTCTTAGGAGGATTAGAGAGACCGGATGTTGATACGATTGATGGATTAAGTCCTGTTATTGCAATCGAACAAAAAACTGTTTCACGAAGTCCAAGATCCACAGTTGGAACAATCACCGAAGTTTATGATTTTTTAAGGTTATTATTTGCTCGAGTTGGGATTGCTTATTCATACATTTCTAATGAGGAAATGGTGAAGTATTCAGATGATCAAATCGTTGATTTAATTATTGAGAAATTTGAAGGTAAAAAAGTTATTTTATTAGCACCTAAAATTAAAGGTCGTAAAGGTCATTATAGAGAGTTATTTGCTCAAATTCAAAAGCAAGGTTTCACGAAAGTTAGAGTGGACGGAGAGGTTTTGGATATTGAGAACGGAATGAAATTAGATCGTTATAAAATTCATGATATTGAGTTAGTTATTGATCGAATTCAAATTAACAAAGAAGATCGAAAAAGAATCTATGATTCAGTAGTAACCGCTATGAAGCATGGAGGTAAATCGATGATGGTGATGGATTTTGAGTCAAATGAAGTGCGCCATTTTAGTCGATTATTAATGTGTCCAACTTCAGGAATTAGTTATCCAGAGCCAGAACCAAGTTTGTTTTCATTTAATTCGCCTTATGGTGCTTGTCAAACATGTAGTGGATTAGGTGAAGTTTCGGAAGCTGATATTGATAAAATAATTCCAAATCCTAAATTGTCTATTAAAAAAGGTGGTTTAGCTCCTTTGGGTGAATATAAAAATGGTTGGATTTACGATAAATTAGAATCGTATCTTTCAAATGAAGGTTTTTCAATTACGACTCCATTGGAAGAAATTTCCGAAGATGTAATGAATGTAATCCTTTATGGAAATGAAGATTTAGAACGGTCAAAAAAGAGTAATCAAGTTATTTTTGAAGGAATTATTGCTTTTATATCTCGTCATTCAGAGGAAAGTTCTGCGTCAATTCAACGCTGGGCAATGAGTTTCATGAATAAGAAATGTTGTCCAACTTGTGAAGGAACACGATTACGAAAAGAAGCGCATTATTTTAAAATTGCCGAAAAACATATTGGTGATTTAGCTCAAATGGATTTGAGTGATTTAAAGCAATGGTTTGATCAATTAGAGTCGAAGTTAAATTCGGCTCAACTTCAAATAGGTACAGGTATCCTAAAGGAAATAAATACAAGATTATCATTTATTTTAGATGTAGGATTAGACTATCTAACATTACATCGTTCGGCTAAAACATTATCTGGAGGAGAAGCTCAACGAATTCGATTAGCAACGCAGATAGGAACTGAATTAATGAATGTTTTGTATGTTTTAGATGAACCAAGTATTGGATTGCATCAAAGAGATAATACACGATTAATTAATTCTTTAAAAAAACTTAGAGATACGGGTAACTCAGTTATTGTGGTTGAACACGATAAAGAAATGATAGAAGCTGCTGATTTTGTAGTTGATATTGGCCCTGGAGCAGGAGTTCATGGTGGTTATATTGTGAATGCTGCTACATATGAAGAACTTACAAGTGTTGATTCACTTACGACAAAATATTTAAAAGGAGAGAAATCAATAGAGATTCCTAAAGTTAGAAGAAAAGGGAATGGAAATTTTCTTGAGTTAACTGGAGCAACAGGCCATAATTTAAAAAATGTCAATTTAAAAATCCCTTTGAATACGCTTTGTTGCGTTACAGGCGTTTCAGGAAGTGGTAAATCTTCATTGATTAATCAAACTTTGTATCCAATATTATTGCAACATTTTTATAATGGAGTAAAAAAACCATTGCCTTATAAGAAAATTGCAGGTTTAGAGCATTTAGACAAAGTAATAGAAATTGATCAAAGTCCTATTGGTAGAACTCCTCGTTCTAATCCAGCGACTTATACAAATGTTTTTTCAGAAATAAGAACGTTGTTTTCGATTCTACCAGAAGCGCAAATTAGAGGTTATAAACCAGGTAGATTTTCTTTCAATGTTAAAGGTGGAAGATGTGAAACGTGCGGTGGCGGTGGTTTGAAAATCATTGAAATGAATTTCTTGCCAGATGTTTATGTTGAATGCGAAGGATGTAATGGAAAGCGATATAACAGAGAGACGCTTGAAGTCCGATATAAAGGAAAATCAATTAGTGATGTGTTGGATATGACGATTTCAGATGCTGCTCTTTTCTTTGAAAAAGTTCCGAAAATTCATAGGGTTTTAGATACTTTAGTTTCTGTAGGTTTAGGTTATGTAAAATTAGGTCAATCTTCTACGACATTATCTGGTGGTGAGGCGCAACGAATTAAATTGGCTACTGAACTTTCTAAAAGAAGCACAGGTAAAACAATCTATATTTTAGATGAGCCTTCAACAGGTTTACATTTTGAAGATATTAATATGTTGCTAACGGTACTTCAAAGGCTTGTTGATGAAGGGAATTCTGTTTTAGTGATAGAACATAATTTAGATATTGTCAAAGTTTCGGATTACATTATTGATATCGGTCCAGAAGGAGGTAAGGGTGGTGGAACCCTGGTTTGTCAAGGTACACCTGAAGAAATTGTAAAAAAGGCTAAAAAAACATCTTATACTGCTAAATACTTAGAGGCAGAGTTGAATTAATTTGCGGTAATTATCGCGGTAGAATTTCCATGACATGAAGTGCAAGCGCCAGTTTTTAGTGGTTGTGACATATACCTTACCTCTCCTTTAGGTCCTGTAATGGAAGCGTAAAGTCCACTGACTTCTCCAATATCTGAACTGTAAAAATTGCCTGATTGGTCTACGTTTATCTTTGATTTTAATATACCTTTTCCGTTTGCTTCAGTATATAAACTAATGTATCCACTTACCATAGGTGTTTTATCAGATGAATTAAACATGGATCCAGCAACATTAAAACATCCTTCACCTTTTCCTCCATATGTGTGACAATCTATACAGTTTTGACCATTGTTATGGCTTGACTTTGAGCTAGAACTTACATTGTAAATTTTACAATTTTTATCTTTGTTTTTCTTACAGCTATTAATAAATAAACTGAATGAAAAAAGAATAAATGTAAAAAAGAAAATACTAAAATTTTTCATGATTTCTGTTGCAAGCAATTTAGTGTAAAATTACCTTAAGAAATCAAAACTTTTGTTGTTAAATTTTAATATTATCCTCTAATGATTGTTAAAAGATTTTTCTTGAAAAAATCAATTAATAAGACCAAATTTTACCAGTTGTATTTCCGTGACAAGAATTACAAGCACCTGAAGAAATCGAGCTGCCCATATATTTTGAAGTTCCATTTGGACCAACTGCTACTGGATATAAACCTGTTAAAGTCATATTGTCAGTTGTGTAAAAATTTCCTGATTGATCAACTTTTACAGTATATTTCAATGTTCCACCGCCATTTGGAGCAGTATAAAATTTTACATTTCCACTGGCTAAAGGCTTACCTGTACTTGTAAACATAGAGCCAGCAGCATTGAAGCATCCCATTCCTGAACCGCCACTCGTGTGACATTGCATACAATTCATTCCTGAATTATGACTGTCAGCAGAATTCGTGCTTACATTTTTTTGTTTGCAGCTTCCATTTTTTCTGCAACTATTTATAGATAAACCAAATGCAATAAATAAAAAACTGAATAATATAATAGTTGTTGACTTCATTATCGAAATAAATTAATTTTAATAGCAATAACGTAAAATTAAGAATAAACGTTTGAATTTATAACGTAAAAACTTTAAATATATTTGTGATATGAGAAAAAAAGTAATTTTCAGTTGGAGTGGAGGAAAAGATTCTTCTTATTGTTTGAATAAAGTTTTGAATGATGATCAATATGAAGTTGTATATTTATTAACGACTCTAAATTCTGAGTTCAAACGAATTTCAATGCATGGAGTAAAAGAAGAGTTATTAGATGCACAATCTGAATCAATTGGTATTCCTCAATTAAAAGTATGGGTAGGACAAGGAACGAATGAAGAATATGAAAAGCAAATGTCTGATATGTTACTAAAAGCAAAAAGGGAAGGAATTGAAACAGTTTTGTTTGGTGACATTTTCCTTGAAGATTTAAGAGAGTATCGTGAATCAAACATGGCAAAAGTTGGAATGAAAGCTGAATTCCCTATTTGGAATATTGATACAAAATTTTTAATTAAAGACTTTATAGAGAAAGGTTTTAAAACAGTAACATGTTGTGTAAATGATGCTTTTTTTAATGAGGGTTGGGTTGGAAAAGAAATAGATGAAAACTTTATAAATGAGTTACCTAAAAATGTGGATCCTTGTGGAGAAAATGGAGAATATCATACTTATTGTTATGAAGGACCAATTTTCAAAAATCCAATAAAAATTGAAGTAAAGGAAAAGATTTATCGTCCATTGGAAATTAAAGTAACTGACAGTGTTTGTTCCTCAGATCATGAGATAAAAACGAAAGGATTTTGGTTTTCTGAATTAGATTTGGCTTAAAATTGTAATATTTTAAAATGACCTTATATTAGTTTAAAACAATGATAATTAGTTATTTGTATTAAATATTATAAATTTTTAAAATTGTTGCTCTTTCTCCTCTCTAATTCTTGAATATCGAGTAAGTCTTTAGGTCTTGCTGCTTTAATTTTAGAGGTTATTAGGTCATCATAAGAGATAACGTTCCATTTGAATAATTTATTCTCACCTATTTGAACTGGTATTGATTCTTGAAAAGCAGCCTCAAATTCTTTATTAATATTGAAGCTAGTGATTAATTCTATATTTAAACTAGTGGGTGAAAATTTTAGAGAAATATTTTGTTCAGCATTTTTTACAGATGAAGGGAAATCATTGATGTCATATCCCATTTCTTGAAAAACTTGAATTAATCGATTTAAGTTTAATTCTGATAAATCTATCCAAAAATCTACATCAGATGAATGTCTTTGATAGCCATGAAAATTTACTGCTCCACCTCCAACCATTAACATTCTGACTTCATGTTTGGTTGAAAGTAAAATAAAATCTTTTAGTTCATTATCCCAACCTTCAAATTCCATTTTTCTTTTTTTCTAATATAAAATTCTTTTTATTTAATTCTAATTTTTGAGATGTTGGTAATTGATTCAATTGAATTGACAAAAGGAAAAACTGAAAAACACGTTCAGCAGGTGAAAGAGCTAAAAAGTCTTTTTCTTGTTGGATATTGCTTTCATCTTTTGTGTTAAATTGAATAATCATACCTCTAATTTAGTGAAAATTAATTACAAAAAAAAGCCCTTTAATATAGGGCTTTAATATTTACTTCTCAAATTTCTTAAAAATAACCGAAGCGATATGACCTCCAAAACCAAATGTATTACTCATAGCGTAAGTTAATTTTTTTGGTAGTGGTTTGTTTAATGGGAAAGTATATGCACCAGCAAAAGTAGGTTCAATTTCTTTTGTATTAATTGTTGGTGGAACAAGATCTTCTTGAAGTGCCATAACGCAAGCAATCGCTTCTATCGCTCCAGCAGCTCCTAATAAATGTCCTGTCATAGATTTTGTAGCAGAAATTGCTAATTCATTTCGATCCCCAAAAACTCGCTTTGCAGCTATTAATTCAGAATTATCACCTTGAGGTGTTGAAGTTGCGTGCATATTGACATAATCAATTTCAACTGCTGAAATTCCTGCTTCTCTTAATGCTTCCTTCATTCCTAAAACAGCTCCGTCACCTTCAGGATGTGTTCCTGTTAAATGATAAGCATCAGCAGCCATTCCAGCTCCAACCACTTCACCGTATATTTTTGCTCCGCGAGCGATAGCGTGTTCGTATTCTTCTAAAATCATTGCGCCTGCTCCTTCGCCCATCACAAAACCGTCTCTTGAAATATCAAATGGTCTTGATGCTGTTTCAGGAGAATCATTTCGAGTTGATAATGCTTTTGCAGAAGAGAACCCTCCAATTGCAGATTCATTGATTGCAGCTTCAGATCCACCAGTAATTACCATATCTGCTTTATCCCATTTGATGTAATTAAAAGCTTCAATGATTGCAGTATTTGAAGTTGCGCAAGCTGAAACAGGGCAGAAATTTACACCTCTTAAACCATATTTAATGGAAATAATTCCAGATGCAATGTCAACTAAAATTCGAGGAATGAAAAAAGGTGTGAAACGAGGAGTTCCGTCTCCTTCGCAATATTCTTTCATTTGGTCTTGAAAAGTTTGAATGCCTCCGTTTCCAGAACCCCAAATAACCCCAATTCTATCTTTATTTAGCACATCGAAATCAATGTCACCATGTTTTACTGCTTCTGCAACCGCTACTAAAGCATATTGAGAGAATGGATCATATTTTCTTAATTCTTTAACGTCAAAATGTGCTTTTGGGTCAAAGTCTTTTAATTCACAAGCAAATGATGTTTTGAATTTTGATGTATCAAACTTGGTGATTGGAGCAGCACCACTTTTACCTTCTTTTAATCCATTCCAATAATCAGATAAATTATTCCCGATAGGCGTTAAAGCCCCAATACCTGTAATAACAACTCTTCTCATATTTATTTGTGTAATAATTTAAAGAAATCCTAATTCTAATTTCGCCTCTTCGCTCATCATGTCTTTGTCCCAAGTAGGATCAAAAACGATATTTACTTTTGCAGATTTTACCGTTTCAATTAAAGCGACTTTTTCCTCAACTTCTTTTGGCATTGTTTCAGCTACAGGACAGTTTGGTGAAGTCAAAGTCATATCGATTTCAACATTATTATCCTTATCGATTTTTACTTCATAGATTAAACCTAATTCATAAATGTCAACAGGTATTTCAGGATCGTAAATTGTTTTTAAAACTTCAACAATGGTGTTTTCTAATTCCATAATGTTATTTTTTCAAATACTTAACGACTCAAAGCCGTTAATGCATTCATTTTTATTTTTTTGACCATACTCAATAACCCATTTGCACGAGTAGGAGATAAATGTTCTTGTAAACCAATTTCTTTAATGAAAAATAAATCTGCTTTTGCAACATCTTCTGGAGATTCATTGTTTAGAACACGAATTAATAAACCAATAATTCCTTTGGTGATAATTGCGTCCGAATCAGCCGACAAACTCATTTTTCCATCTATAACTGTTGAGTCTAACCAAACTTTAGATTGACAACCATCAATTAATCTATCTTCTGTTTTTTTAGAATCTTCAATTAGTGGTAGGTCTTTTCCTAGTTCAATGATGTACTCATATTTTTGCATCCAATCCTCGAAAAGAGAAAAGTCGTCAATGATTTCGTTTTGTTTTTCGTTTAATGTCATAATTATTTTAACATATTGATGCTTTTTTCAACGGCCTCAATGAATGTATCAATTTCTTCTTTTGTATTGTAGAA
>CANGHX010000043.1 GCA_947453715.1 Flavobacteriales bacterium
CCACCTATTGAATAATTATAGAAATTTTGTTTTCCTGGAACAAAATCTGCAGTAAAAAAACCAGAAAGATATTGACCAGAATCTTGTTTTTCAAAAAATAACACTTTATCTGCAATTAAATATAATCCATTATTACCTTTTACATTTGGATGATTACCTAAAGAATCAGTAGTTGTTAAATCATAAAAAATGTTTCCAGTATGGTTCCACATCCCAAGTTTTATAGATGATTTCCAGACATCATTTTTAACATTTCTTATCTCTGCTTCATTCATCGCCATTACTCCTTCTCCTTCAGTGAAACTGTATGAATCGCCATGTAAGTTAATGGTTTGATTACCACCAGACCCTTCGGTTATTGCTGAACGAAAATAAAATTTATTTTTATGGTATTCCCCTCTCAACGCTAATGCTGTAAAAGGATATGTTGAAAAAGAAGGAACATTTACAGTTATTGCTGGACTTACTCCAAATGAAGAATTTATAAAATTGAATCCTGTATTAGAATTTGCAAAATCATAGTTAATGTCATATTGACCTGCTAATATTTTAAAGTTTTTAAACGTATGTTCGTAATAAAAACAGTAAATGAAATTTCTGAATTCAAACTTATTGTTTTTTGAAATCGTAATATGATTTGTTGGTGGCGCCTCCATATTATCAAAATATTGAGTGTCATGAATGTAATTCGTTGAAGGATTATTACCGTAGGTATCAATCATAAAAATGGAGAATTTTCCGTTTTTCCACATTTTATTTTCTTCAGTATAAAGTGTCAACTGAATACCTACCGAGCCTAAATAAAACCCATTCGTTTTATTTTTCATTGTAAAACCACCAAAATCTCCATTCCAGATTTCGAACGTATGCAAATCTAATCCATGGTCACATCTTAACTCTTTGCAAACTGAATCAACACAAACAGTTCTAGTAAGAGCTGTATTATACATTGTATCGATTTGTGCAAATGATTTTGCATAACATAGAATAATAGTAAAAGTAATTAGTAAATTTTTCCCCATATGAATAGCTTTAGCACCTAAAAATTAATAAAAAAAAATGAATTAATTTACATAATTCAGTTTTTTTTAATTAAAATTTTTGATAATCGTTATCTAATGAATCATTACTTTCTAAATCTATTTTAACGTTAGAATTTGTTTTAACTGCAAAACGACTCTCTTTCAACTTATTATTATTCGTAGAACTTTTTTTAGAAATTGATTTGTTAGTTTTTGAAGCTACAATTTTAGAAAAATTAGAATCTTCTTCGATTTTAAAGAATGAAACTGCTGATTGTAATTCTTCAGCCTGTGCACTCAACTCTTCTGCACCAGCGGCCATTTGTTCGGCTGTTGCTGCATTTTCTTGAACAACATTATTTAAGTTTTGAATTGCACTGTTTATTTGTTCAGCACCAGAACTTTGTTCAATGCTAGAAGCAGTGATCTCTTGCACTAAATCTGAAGTTTTTTGGATATTTGGAACAACTTCACTCAACATCTGACCTGATTTCTGAGCCACATAAACACTTTTAGCAGAAACTTCATCAATCTCTGTTGCTGCCAATTGAGATCGTTCAGCCAATTTACGAACTTCAGCTGCCACCACAGCGAATCCTCTTCCGTGTTCACCAGCTCTTGCTGCCTCAACTGCTGCATTCAATGCTAATAAATTTGTCTGTCTAGAAATTTCTCCAATAATTGAGATTTTTGAAGCAATTACTTTCATTGAATTTTCAGTAGCTAAGACAGATTCTTTACTTTCAATAATGTCTGTTGCAGAAGTCGTTGAAATTTTCTCTGTTTGACGTGCATTACTTGTATTTTGTTGAATATTTGCTGTCATCTCTTCCATTGAAGATGAGATTTCTTCAACTGAACTTGCTTGATTCGTAGCTCCTTCAGATAACTGTTGAGCTGAATTAGACATTTCAACACTAGCAGAAGCAATATTATCTGCATTAGATATAACTTTTGAAATTAAATTATTTAATACTTCAATCGTTTTATTTAAGGAGTCTCCCATAACTTTCAATTCTCCTTTCGATTCTATAGAATAACGTTGTCTCAAATCTCCTTCAGCAAGTGCACTAATCACTCTACTAACTTCTTCTGCAGCTTTTTGAGTTTCAATCTCTCCTTCTTTTTGCGCTATTAAAACTTCAATAGTAGAATTCAATGAATCCCCCATAGATTTTAACTCACCTTCAGATAACACTGAATATTTTTGAGATAAATCTCCACTTGCTAACGCAGTTAATACTCTTGTCACTTCTTTTGAGGCTTCAGCCGTTGCAAAAGATGCTAAAGTTACTGCCGTTACATCAGTTGCTATTTTTACAACTTTAATAATTCTTCCCATCTCATCTTTTACAGGAGAATATACAGCTTGTATCCAAATTTCTTTCCCTGATTTTGTGATTCGTTTGAATAAATCATTTTGGGGAATCCCCATCCCTAATTCTTCCCAAAACTTAACGTAAGCAGAAGAATTAGCATACGTAGAATCAACAAACATGCGATGATGTTTTCCTGTAATCTCTGTTAATGAATAACCTAGTGCATTTTGGAAATTTTCATTTGCTGTAATTATATTTCCTTTCACATCAAATTCAATAAACGCATAAGAAGTATTAATTGCATTTACAACTCCTTCTGCAGCCTGTTGTTGAAAAGTTTGTTGTGTATTCTCATATCGAACACCTATGTATTTTACGGGTTTACCATTTGCACCTAAAACAGGAGCAAATACACCATCAACATAATAAGGCGTACCATCTTTTTTCTTATTTTTAACAGGCCCTCTAAAAATTTGACCTCTTCCTACTGTCGACCACAATTCTTTGAATAACTCTTTTGGCATGTCTGGATGACGAACGATATTTTGATTTTGTCCGATTAATTCATCTCTAGTATATTGTGAAACTTCACAATGTTTGTCGTTTACATATGTAATATAACCTTTTAAATCAGTTTCAGAAACAATACACAATTCATTCATTAAATTGATTCTAGCATCAATTTCTCTTTGATTAGCTCCTGCTTCCTCTTTAGCTTTCAAAAGATTAGACTTCATTTCTAACAAAGATTCACCTAATTCATCTTTAGAACTTAATAATGTTAATTCAGCATTTAAATTACCTGTTCCAATTTCTTTTGCAAATTGACCAGCCTTTGAAAGTCCTGAAATCATTTTTTCAACAGAACTTAACAAACCTACATTTGATTTACCATTCACTTTTTCTATTTGAACAGAGATATTTCCTAAAGCAATTTCATCCACATAATTCGCTACAACGGATGGCTCTGAACCCAAAATTCTAAAAATATTTGAAATAATAAATGATGCAAAAAAGATCGAAACAACAACACATATTGCACCTACTCCCCAAACAAGAATTGAAGTAAACCTTGAAGTTGAATCATATTGTTCTGATGATTTTTCCTTAATAATATTTATGTCTTTTACCAATCCAGTTATTTGAGCACCTAATTCGTCATTTAATTCATCAAATTTATGATCTGCAATTTCAGTTGACTCAAGATTTTGTCTCAATTTCATAGCATAAAGCGGATTTTTTTGAGCCAATCTCATTAATTCAAATCGGTTTGTTGTATTATTTTCAACAATTTTAATTAGAGGACTTAAATTATCTGAATAGAATTGTTTTGCTGAATTTGCAGTTTTTAGTACTTTACTTTTTTCATTTGAAAAATCTTTTCCCCACGAGTTATCATCAACTAATGAGACAAGATTTGCCATACTTTCATCAAATTCTTTTAAAGCTCCAGCATGGCCCGTTTTCGGAAATTGCATTTCTTCAAGAGAAGAAGAAGCAATAAATTCCATAATCATCTGTTGATCCCATCTCAAATCGTATTTGGCATCGCTAATTGCTTTGGATAATTCTGTACTCTTATAGATATCAGTTTTATTGCTGTCAATTTTATTCAACATAATAATAACAACTATTGAGGCCAAAACAAGAAAAGATGTGATGGTAGTAAAGGCAATAATTAATTGCTTTTTAACAGGTAAGTTTTTTAATTTGTTCATTTTTTTTTCAGTAATAGTATAAATAATTCTTTTCGCTCACTTTAAATTATTCTATCCCTTTAATCTAATTTAATAGGCGCTTCTTTTGATTCAGAAATAGACTCCAAATCATTTGATGAAAACACTTTATCAATGTTTAATACCATCATGAATTGGTCATTTTCTTGAATCATTCCTTGAATATAATCGGCTCTATATTTTGTCGCTATTGTTGGAGTTGGTTTTATTTTTTCCTCATCCAATTCAAATACTTCCGAAACTGAATCAACTAGTGCCCCTACTACTAGTTCTTCTTCATTTACTTCAATACTCAAAACCAAAATACATGTATTAATCGTATATTGAATTTGAGACATTCCGAATTTAATTCGCGTATCAATTACAGGTAAAACAGCTCCTCTTAAATTAATAACTCCTACTAAAAAATTTGGTGCTTGTGGTACTTTTGTAATTTTAGGAACTTCAAGAATTTCCATAATTTTCATTACAGGAATTGTAAAGTGTTCTTCAGCTAGTTTAAAAGATAAAAAAGACTTCGTTTCTCCAGCTATTCTTTCTAATGTTGCTTCTGCTTTCATAACTTATTTCAATTCTAATTTAACGTGTTCAGTATATAAATCAATAATTTTATGAGTATCCATTACTAATGCAATAGATCCATCTCCTAAAATAGTTGCTCCTGATATAAAATCTTGATTTTTATAGTATTTACCAATTGGTTTAACTACTGCTTGGTATTCACCAACGATGTAATCCACACTAATACCTACTTTTTTATCTCCATCACTTACTACAATAATTTGTGATTTTTCAGAACCAGAAACATTTTTATATCCAAACTCCTGACGAATATTAATAAATGGAACTTGTTTATCATCCAAAATCAATAATTTATTGAAATTTTCCATCATTTCAGAATTATCAACTTCGTAGCATTTATTTACTACAGACAACGGAATAATATAATTTACATGCGCTATTTCCACTAATAAACCATCAATAATAGAAAGACTTAAAGGTAATTTGATTGTTAATGTTGTTCCTACATTTACTTTAGACTCAACAGAGACTACACCTTTCAAATCAGTAATATTTCTTTTAACAACATCCATACCTACACCTCTTCCGGAGATATCTGTAATTACTTCAGCTGTAGAAAAACCAGGATAGAAAATAAAATCATAAATTTCTTTATCAGTTAGTACTTCATCTTCCTTTAAAAATCCTTTAGAAATTGCTTTTTTACGAATAATATTTGCATCAATCCCTTTTCCATCATCAATTATTTGAATATATACCGATATCCCTGAATAAAATGCTTTTAATTTAACCGTTCCTTTTCTATCCTTATTGTGATTTTCTCTGACTTCAGGTAATTCTAATCCATGATCCAAACTATTACGAATGATGTGCATCAAAGGATCTGTCAACGTTTCGATAATTGATTTATCTAATTCTGTTTCACCACCTTCTGTAACAAATTGAACTTCTTTACCAAGTGCCATCGAAACATCTCTAACCAATCTTTGGAAACGGCTAAACATGTTATTGATTGGTACTAGTGTCATACCGAAAGCAATATCTCTTAATCTTCTAGACAATTTTTCGATATTTTCAGAAATCACTTCCAATTCAGGCGTTTCATTCTTTTGATTGTATAAAGTCAAACTTGCTTGAGTTGTAACTAACTCACTCACTAAGTTCATTAATTCATCTAACTTATCTGAAGAAACACGAATACTTGAAACAACTTTTTCTTTTGTTTCAGCTTTAGCTGTTTTTTGAGCTTCAACAGGCGTTGCAACTAGAATTTCATTTTTCTCATTTGACGAAACAGCTTCAACTTTTTTACCAATACTTTCAGCAAGTAACATGATTGAAGTTACATCTGTCTTCAAATCTTTAAACATTGTTCCATTTACGACTTCATTGAAAGAAGGATTTGAAATTAATTCAATAAACGGAATTTCAGTAATTTCAATCATTGAATTACCTTCTACAAACACAAATACATCTAGAACATCTGTTTTTTGACAAGTAGACTCAAGATAAATATCCCAATAAGTAAAACAATTAGTAGGGTTATAATCAACTAATGACGTAACATGTTTAAAATGTGGAACAACGATACTTTTACCCATTGCTGCTAATTCAGCAACTAAAAACAAAGGATTAGATCCATCTAGGAAAATAGACTCGCCTGGTTCAAAATGAATATGAAAAGTTTTTGGCTGATCTATAAGTTCAACATTTTCAGATTTTACAACTTGACTTTCAGTTAAATTGTCATTAGAATGCTGCTCAACCCCAGCTTTACCAATAAATTTATGAATCTCATTAATTAATTTGACATGATTTTCTTTATTTGTTTCTTCTTCTAATTCAGAATCAACAATAATCAAATTCAAATGATCAAACGAAGCTAGTGTCGTATTTAAAATATCTCTAGACAATTGCATTTCACCTTGTCTAATTTTATCATAAATAGTTTCTAAATCATGAACAAATTCAGCAATTTTGGTTAAACCAAACATACTACTATTTCCTTTTAAGGTATGCATTACCCTAAATACTTGCTCGATATTCGACTTATCATTTGGATTATCCTCCAATGATAATAAAGAAGATTCTAAGTTTTCTAATAACTCATTCGCTTCTTGAATATAGGTATCTTTCATCTCTTCCATTAGCGTAGTACTTTTTTTACAACCGCAAGTAATTTTTCTTTCACAAAAGGTTTAATGATCCAACCTGTAGCTCCTGAATTTTTAGCTTCATTCTTTTTAGCTTCTTGAGATTCCGTTGTTAATATCAAAATTGGGAGATATTTAAATGCTTCCAACTTTCTAACTTCTTTTAAAAATGAAATACCATCTAATCGTGGCATATTCAAATCTGAAATGATCAAATTGACATTCTTATTTTCTAATAAAAGTTCCAATCCATGTTGACCGTCAACTCCTACGATAACATTATACCCCTCGCTTCTTAGAGCAAGACCTACAACTTCACGTATACTTTCGGAATCATCGACAATTAGTATGTTTTTAGCCATCTTATTCTATTTATCTGAAATAATTATACAGTAGCAGCTACTTGTGTTTGAAACTCTGTAAACCCACATGTATTTAATAATTTTCTATCTTCTCGTGAAAACTCTGCGTTTATTGAAATATACTTTTTCAAAGGCCAGTAGGAAACTCGAATTGCATGAAAAAGTTGAACGACTGTTAAATCAATTTCAGTTACGTTTTTTAAGGTTACTTCAACAAAATCAAAGTTTTCAAAAACACTATTCACCTTTGAATAAAGTAATTCAACATTATTAATTGTTAAATTTCCCTCAATATTAATTAAGATGCGTTTTTGTGTTTTTCTTCTTGAAGGTGTAAATTCAATTTTCAAAAATTCTTCTTCCACGTTTTCAAATAAAGGCTTAACTTCTGTTGATTCAATCGAAGCCTCAACAATAGGTTGTTCTACGATCTCTCCAAGATTTTGCTCTTCGGAATTTTCTAGTTCAGTTTGATTTTCTGTGTTATCCATATCTAACGAAAATTCGATAGTTGCACTTGTATCAATTGATTCGTCTAAAGTAAAATCATCTAAACTCAAATCAATGCTCGGAATTTCAGCTTCTTGAGTTGATTTTTTATTTTTCACTACAGGAATAATTCGATCCACTTTCATGTTTTTACCTAAAGCCATCGTTACTCTATTTATTAATTAATATTTCTTTTGCTAAACTCAAATAATCTTTTGCCCCATTTGAATTTCTAGTATAACCAAAAATACTCACCCCATGAGAAGGAGCTTCAATCAATTTCACATTACTTCTTATATGAGTATTGAAAAGAGGTAGATCAAAATTTTCTTTTATATAATCTAATACTTCGTTGGAAATATTATTTCTTAAATCAACATTTACTGGCAAAACACCTAAAAAAGATAAATTATGGTTAAATCCATTTTTTACTTCATTTACAGTTTTGTTAATTTGATTCAGACCTTGTAAACTTAATACATCTAATAATATAGTACTTATTACTTTATCTGCTAAAACAAGGGCATTGATGGTTAATAATGATTTTGAAGGTGAACAATCAATTATAATAAAGTCGTACTGATCTTTGATTGGATCAATAATTTCTTTTAAAACAAACAAACGATTTTCGACGCTCTGGATAGATAACTCGATATCTGCTAAATCCATATTGGCAGGAATAACATCTGCTCCTTCACAATTAACAACTACGTCTTTGATTTCTTTTTCACCTGTAAAAACATCAAAAATAGTAGGTAAATTCTCATCTATACCAAGTGAATATGAAAGATTTCCTTGAGGGTCCAAGTCAATTAATAGTACTTTTTTATCCAAATTAGCCAGTGCAACACCCAAATTAATTGATGTTGTTGTCTTTCCAGACCCCCCTTTATGATTCGCAATAGCAATTATCATTTTTTTCAGTTTTATTAATTGTGATTAGCGTATTTACAACACTCAACCGTTAAATTAACAATACAATTATAATAAAAAAAAAATTATATTGTGACCATGAATGAAAAAAAATAAACTGTTTTAAAGACTTTTTAAATTTCAATTTATAAAAAGAGTACTTATTAAAACGTATAACACTTATTTAAAGCTCTTTAATTAATAATCAAAGTACTTCTTCAATCTATTGATTCTAAGTAAAAACACTTAAGTAATATTTATAAAAGTAAAATACATAAACTTGACTAATAAAAAATCGATTATATAAAATTTTAGCATTAAAAAATCAATGTTAGTAAGTATTTCAGAAATGAATTGGTTTCAAAAAAATAATAATTTTCTTTTTCTTAAATTTGTGAATATGATTTCAAATTGATTTCATAAACAATTAAATTCCTTTCAATGAGTTATTTAGATGAATTAAATGAAAGTCAGCGTGCAGCTGCAGAATCTATTTATGGACCCAATATGGTTATCGCAGGAGCAGGATCTGGTAAAACGAGAGTTTTAACTTACCGAATTGCGCATATGATGGAGCAAGGAGTAGATCCATTTAATGTCATGGCTTTAACGTTTACGAATAAAGCGGCTCGTGAAATGACTGAACGTATTGGGAAAATTGTTGGTTCAAGTGAATCGAAAAATATCACAATGGGTACTTTTCACTCTGTTTTCTCAAGAATATTGCGTTACAATGCAGATCGTTTGGGTTACCCAACAAATTTTACGATTTACGATACACAAGATTCTAAAAGTGTCATCAAAGACATTGTAAAGAGTTTAAATCTAGATGATAAGGTTTATAAACCAAGTATTGTATTAGGACGAATTTCATCTGCAAAAAATAATTTGATTTCTCCAGAAGCTTATGCTCAAAATGAGAGTATTATGGCTGAAGATACAATTGCTAAAAGACCTGAATTAGCTCGAATCTATAAAACCTATGCGCACCGTTGTTTTAAATCGGGTGCGATGGATTTTGATGATTTGTTGTACATGACAAATGTTTTATTCAGAGATTTTCCAGATGCATTGGGGTATTATCAGCAGAAATTCAAATATATTTTGGTGGATGAGTACCAGGATACGAATTATGCTCAGTATTTGATTGTTAAGAAATTAGCAGCTGTTTTTGAGAATATTTGTGTTGTAGGTGATGATGCTCAAAGTATCTACTCTTTCCGTGGAGCTAATATTCAAAATATTTTAAATTTCAGAAACGATTACCCTGATTTTAAGATGTTTAAATTAGAGCAAAATTACAGAAGTACTCGAAATATCGTTGAAGCTGCAAACAGTGTAATTGCAAAAAATCAAGATCAAATTCAGAAAAATGTTTGGACGGATAACAATGAAGGTGAAAAAATCAATGTTATCAGAACTTTAACTGATAACGAAGAAGGGCGAGTTATTGCCAATCGAATTTACGATACGAAGCAAAGTAAAGGTTTGTCATTCGGTGATTTTGCGATTTTATATAGAACAAACAAACAATCACGTTCTTTTGAGGAAGCTTTAAGAAAATTAAATATTCCCTACAAAATATACGGAGGCTTATCTTTTTACCAACGTAAAGAGATCAAAGACATGATTGCTTATTTCCGTTTGGCAACGAATCCAAAGGATGAAGAAGCTTTAAAACGTGTGATCAATTATCCGTTAAGAGGAATTGGTAAAACGACGATTGAAAATATCATAATTGCAGCGGATAAATACAGTGTAAATATTTGGGATGTTATTTCTGATTTCAATAGTTATCCATTAGCTTTAAATCAAGGAACAAAGAATAAATTGACTGATTTTGTGACGATGATTCAGAGTTTCCATGCGCAATTGGATCGAATGAATGCGTATGACTTAGCTCAGCACATTGCTAAATCTTCAGGTGTATTAAAAGATTTGTATTCTGAAAAAGATAAAGGTCCTGAAGAAGTTGAACGTTACCAAAATATAGAGGCCTTATTAGCTGGTATTAAAGAGTTTTCTGTTACAGGTGATGGTGACGATACGATGAAATTATTAGCTGATTTTATGGTTGATGTAGCTTTATTAACTGATGCTGATCAAACGCAAGATGAAGAAGTGAACTTTGTTACAATGATGACAATTCACTCTAGTAAAGGATTGGAATTTGAGCATGTCTATTTGGTTGGTTTAGAAGAAAATTTATTTCCTTCGCAAATGGCTCTTCATTCTAGAACAGAATTAGAAGAAGAAAGAAGATTGTTTTATGTTGCTGTTACTAGAGCTAGAGAAACATGTACACTTTCATACGCAACATCACGATTTATTTGGGGTAACTTAGTTACTTCAGAGCCAAGTCGTTTTATAGATGAAATTTCGAAAGATTTCTTGCATTTTGAAGTTCCGGATCGTCCAGGTGGTCGTTCTTTGAATAGTCGTGCAAGTGGATTTGACCGACCAATGTCAGGAGGATTAAATCGTTCTTTTTCAGCTGCTCCAAACATGAAACCTGTAGAGCAAGTTCAGCGTTCAGCTTCAAAAGTAGCAGCTTCTACATTGGATTTAAAAGTTGGATACAATGTTCAACATGCTCAATTTGGAACAGGAAAAGTAACAGCAATTGAAGGGCAAGGAAATGATAAAAAAGCAACCATTTTTTTCCCAGGAAAAGGTGCTAAAAACTTATTATTAAGATTCGCTAATTTGACTGTAGTAGATTAAGGTTAAAATAATCCAAAATTAAAAATCAAAAATTTTTATATTGAGCGCAGTCGAAATGCAAAATCATTAAGAAGTAGGTTTCACTTCCCACATTTTAATGTATTGACCAACAGCCATGTTTTGAGCACGTTGTTTTGCTAATAATGCTTTTTCGCCGGTATAAAGACCATCAACGGTTGCAAACCATAATCCTAACCAATGTGTAAAATGATCTTGTGAAATTGAATGATTGAAATGTTTGTCAACATCTCGGTGAGCTTGTACTGGATTTCCTTTGAAATTCATTATTCCGAAAAGTTGAGCCATCCAAAAATCAGTTAGTTTTTCAATATGTGAACTCCATTTATCAGTTGGAATAATTTCTAAAAAAATAGGACCTAACTTTTCATCAAGTTTAATAATGTCATAAAACGTAAAAACAAGATTCCTAACATCCTCTCTAGTTTCTATGGTTGGTTTTTGATTTTGCGCCTCCATCCTATTCTATAAATTATTTACTGTACAAAGAAAGCTTCAAATTGTTGAACACTTTATGATTGAAGTCATATTCAGAATGAGAATCTTTTTCGATATTTGGGAAAAATTTATAAAATGAGCGTATTAGAAGATTTAGAAAAAAAATATACAGAATCAAATCAATCGATGGAAACCTATTTACAAGGTTTGTTACATGCAAAGCCGATTACTTATTGGGATTACATTGATACTGGTGTTTTATTAAATATTCAAAAACCAAGAACGAATTTTCCAGATGAAATGGTTTTTATCATGTATCATCAAGTAAATGAATTGTTGTTTAAGATGATTCTTTGGGAAATGGAGCAAGTTCATAACAATGAATCAATTACTCCTGAATTCTTTACTGAAAAATTAGGTAGAATTAGTCGTTATTTTGATGTTTTAGCTGAGTCTTTCAATGTGATGACTGACGGAATGGAAGTTGAGCAATACATGCAGTTTAGAAATTCTTTAACACCTGCAAGTGGTTTTCAAAGTGCTCAATATCGTTTGATTGAATTCGGTTCTACAGAATTAATCAATTTAATTGATTTCCGTTTCAGAGCTACGATTGATAGAAATACTCCATTCGAACATGCATTTGAACATTTATATTGGCAAGCTGCAGGTAAAGATCATAAAACTGGAAATAAATCAGTTTTGATTAAAGAATTTGAAAAACGTTACAAAGGTGAATTCATCGATTACATGCAAAAAGTAAACACGACGAATCTTTATACGAAATTCAAATCTTTACCAGAAGGTTCTCGCAAAAATCCTGAATTGATTGAAGCGTTACGTCATTATGATTATACTGTAAATGTTAAATGGGTGATGTGTCATTACAATACTGCTGAGAAATACCTTGAAAGCGGTAAGAAAAAAGCGGAAGCAACAGGCGGAAGTGAATGGAAAAAATACATGCATCCAAGATACCAAAGAAGAATTTTCTTCCCAGAAGTTTGGTCTGAAGAAGAATTGGCAACTTGGGGAGAAAATATTTAAGAATAGTTTTCAATATATTTAGATAAAGAGGGTGTCCGAAAAGGACGCCCTTTGTTTTAAATAAACCATATAAGGGATTATTAGAACATATAAATTTCAAAAATATTTAATTAACAAGCTGTTATTCAGTTAGATATAAGTTAACTTATATTACCTTAAATTACTTATATGGTTTAAATTTAAACTGTATCTATTCTTTCTGGACAGCTCCTTTTTTTTATGTTTTAAATTAAAAACAATCAACTTTTTATATTAATTCAATTTGCTAGCAATTGTTTTCAAAATACTTATTTCAGCCTCACTTAGTTCTAATCCTCTCCTATTCATCATATTATTAGAGTATTCAATTGCTTTATCGAAACGAAAATGAACTAATTGAGATGGCTCTCCCCAACTAAATGAAGGTACATATTTATCAGGAAAACCTGAACCATAAACATTTGCAGAAACACCAACAACAGTAGCAGTATTAAACATTGTATTAATTCCGCATTTACTATGGTCCCCCATACAAACACCCATGAATTGAATGTCAGTTTTTTCTTCTTTACCTGTTTCAAAAGAATAAGTTGAAACATTACCGTAATTATTTTTCAAATTAGAGGTATTAGTATCTGCACCCAAGTTACACCACTCTCCTATCAATGCATTCCCTAGAAATCCATCATGACCTTTATTAGAATAAGCTTGAAAAACAACATTATTTACTTCACCACCCACTTTGCAATGAGGACCTAATGTCACGGCACCATAAACTTTAGTCGCTAATTTCAATGCACTATGTTCACACATAGCAAGAGGACCTCTAACAACTGAACCTTCCATAATTTCAGCATCTTTTCCAATATAAATCGGGCCAGTTTTAGTGTTTAAAATTGATGCTTCAACAACAGCTCCTTCTTCTAAAAAGATCAATGATTCATCACCAATAACAATATTTGTATCAGATAAAGTTTGTGATAGCCTACCGTTAGTCATCAATTGAAAATCAGCTTTTAAAACAGCATCGTTTTTCTGGTAAATGTGCCATCTATTTTCTAGTATAATCGGCTCTTCACCTTTAAAATCAATTTTATTTGACGCATTTCCTGTTTTTGCAATCCATATTGAATTGTACATCAAAATAGAATCCGATTCTAAATGACAAATTGAAGCTACAATATCTTCATTCGGAATGATTTGAGCATTTACTTGAATTCCGTCCTCTGATGACAAAGGATATTTAGCTTGTAAATAAGACTCAGTTATGAAAGATACTTCAGCATCAGGTAAAAACAATTTCCAACGTTCGTCATTCGTAAAAATCCCCATTCGAAGATTACCCAAAGGACGAGTCAATGTTAAAGGTGCAAAACGCAAATGTAAACCGTTATCATGCAATTGTAATTTCATCTTCAATCAATTTAGTTTTACTAAAAGTATATAATAAAGTAAATGTTATTAAACCATTAAAAATCAGCATTTCATTCCCAAATTTATAACCACCAAATAATTTTTCAGAATATAAATCTAAAATAAAACATATCACTGGGGAAAGAATACAAACGATTGGAACCATGAAATTTCTTAAGGCTTTTTTTGTTAATATTCCAAATGAAAACAAACCTAAAAGTGGACCATAAGTATATCCTGCAATTACAAATATCAAATCGATTATACTTTTATCATCTTTCCATTTAAAGAAAAACACTAATAAAGTAAAAATGACAGCAAAGGTTAGGTGTATTTTTTTTCTTAATCGAGTTTGTTGTTGCTCATTCAAATCTGTACGTCTTTGAAAGCCTAGAATATCAATACAAAAAGAAGAAGTCAATGCAGTAATTGCACCATCTACCGAAGGGAAAAGTGCTGAAATTAAACCAATTATAAAAATAATAAATATTCCTTGAGGTAAATGATCACGAACAATTGAAGGAAACATATCATCCGGTTTATATTCCCATCCATTTCTTTGAGCATACAAATAAAGAATACCTCCTAAAAACAAGAATAAAGCATTTACTAAAAGTAAAACAAATGAAAATGATAAAATATTTTTTTGTGCGTCCTTCAAACTTTTAACACTGATGTTTTTCTGCATCATTTCTTGATCCAAACCAGTCATAGTAATCGTTATAAATGCACCTCCTAAAATATGTTTTAAGAAATAATCTTTCTTCAAAGGGTCTGTACCCCAAAGACTTGTCATATTTTTATGTTCTAAATGTGACCACATACTTGACCAATTCCAACCCAAAACATCTTTAATTGAATAAATACATACAACTAATGCTAACAACATGAAAATTGTTTGTAATGTATCTGTCCAAACAATTGTTTTTACCCCTCCTTTTAAGGTATACATTACTATCATTGCCATAATTAAGCAAGTGGTAAACCAAAAAGGAAGATTTAATTCATCGAACACAAATATTTGTAACACATTGATTACTAAATACAATCGAACAGTTGCACCTAACGTTCTAGAGATGATAAAATATCCTGCTCCCCATTTGTAAGCGCTAAATCCTAATCTGTATTCTAAGTAACGATAAATTGAAGTTAAATTATATTTGTAATACAAAGGCAACAAAACATAAGAAACGACAAAATAACCTATAAAAAAACCAATTACCAATTGATAATAGTGCCATCCTCCTGCTCCAACGGCTCCGGGAACAGAGATGAAAGTAACTCCTGAAAGCGAAGTTCCAATCATACCAAAAGCTACTAAATACCAAGGACTTTGTTTATTTCCTGAGAAAAAAGATTCTGAATTTGCTCCTTTAGAAGTGAAATAGGAAATACCTACAAGTACTCCGAAATAACAAACTAAAACAATGACAATCAAAACTGAAGACATATTTGAAATTTTTGAATACAAAATTACAAAAGAGATAGAATCAATTCGCTTAACAATTCTGAAGTTGTTAGCAAATAGATGTTAGTACGATTAATCAATTCGGCCTTTTCAATACATTAATTGATTTTATATTAGAAACAAAGGACGAATTCACATTGATTTTTTTTATGATTCTATAATTTTTAAAATGTTGAATTGGTGAAATTATATACTGATCATCAATGATCCACCACCACCTTTTTTCATCACTTTTAAATTTTAATGTTTTGTGTTCGTTTCCAAAAGCATTGTATTCTAAACCTGCATCAATATTACTTTCAGTTACATTTAATTCATCCACCACGAAATGAATCGCTTTCCATTTTGCATCATTTATTTGAAAATAATCCTTTACAATTACAACTGAAAAGAAGACACAGAAAAGTATCATCCAGTTGAATTTAAAATTAATTAAGCTATCTAAAAATAGCATATTCAATAAAATGTAAAATGGTAAAATGAATAATAAATATCTATCATTTGCATAATTTACACTAATCAATAATAAATACAGAACAATTAATAAACCTAAAATGTAAATTACGTTTTTGACATTTTGATTTCTTTCCGATTTAATAAAATCAAAGATTAAAATCAAAAAACTATAAAATGAAATCGTCCCAACAAAACTTAAACAGCTAAAAATTAACTTTTGTGAAATTGAATGAACTTCCATTAAGTCCGAATTATATCCTGTCATTATGATTGGACCAATTCCATGTAGTTGAAAAACATTCCCTACAAATGGGGTAAATGAATTGAAAACTAAAATCTTAACTAAAAAGAACAAAAGTAAAAAAACTAATATCAATTGATTAATTTTAGAATTCAATGTCAATGTTTTTACTTTTTTAACCTGTGATAAAACAATGGGAAAAACAAATAAACTTAAACAAATCAATGATGTGAAAAAATAATAAGTCGTGGTAGAGATTAAATGTAACGGAGTATTTAATATAGCTCTCTTAAGCGAGAACAATTGTAAATTATAATTCATTGGAAGAAAATGTGCAGACTTTGCAATATTTTGAAAGATATACAAAGCTGAAAAATTGATTATAAACGGAACTAATGCAACACTTATAGTTTTATAATTAATCCTTTTTTTATTCTTAAAAATATAACAAACCCCGAAAACAAATGGAATTAAAATGCCTGACTGACGAGTTGTAGTTCCAATTGCACTTATTATTAGAAAGAGTAAATAATAATATTTATTCTCATTGTAAATAAACTTAACAATAAAAAATATAGATATTAAACCCCATAATAGAATATAAACATCAGGAAGAAAAGTATTTGATATCGTTAAAAATAGAGGATTAAAAACAAAAAAAACACACGCTAAAAATAGAAAAACCTTATTTGTAACAAAATTTTGGATGAGTCTATAAAAGAAAAATATGGAAAAACTTGATAATACTATTGAAAGCAATCTGAGTTTTAAAAATGAAAATCCAACTATTTTAGAATAAAGAATACCAATACCCAGTTGACTTAGGAAAGGAATTGCAATTAATTTTGAATAAATGATTTTTCCTGTAAGAAGATAATCGTTAATTGCTTTTGAATAAGCCCAATCATCATTTAATGGATAATTTCCTAAAGGGAAAACAATTAATTCTACCACTAAAAAAAGACAAACAATAAGAATCCAATTGTGATTCCATAGAAAATATTTGAATGATGAAAATCGACTTCTAAGCATTCGATTAATTAATCTAAAAACTCTTTTTTACCAGTTGCAATCTCCATATCAAATTCACCTTCACTTTTAGCTATAACAACAGTTGCAAGGCAATTACCTAATACATTCACACTTGTTCTTCCCATATCCATCAAAGCGTCAACAGCTAAAATAACACTTGCCTTTTCAGGATCTAAACCTTTAATAGAACCAACTGCACCTGCCAATATCACAAACGATGCTCCTCTAACACCTGCTACTCCTTTACTTGTTAGCATAAGTGTTAAACAAATTCCGATTTGTTGACCAATTGACAAATCAACACCACACATTTGAGCTACGAAAACAGTTGCTAATGATAGATAAAGTGTCGTTCCATCTAAGTTAAAACTATATCCAGTTGGAATAACAAAAGCAACCACTTTTTTAGCAACACCAAATTTCTCTAAATTCTCCATCGCAATTGGCAACGCAGATTCACTACTTGCTGTAGCAAATGCCAATGAAACAGGTTCGTAAATCTTTTGTAAAAATTGTTTGATTGGAATTTTAAAAAATAAAGCAATTGGTAAAAATACAACCAAAACAAAGACAATTAAAGCAACATACAGTGTACCAACTAATTGTAATAAATTCTGAAGTATATCAACACCAGATTTAGCTACAGTGCTTGCCAAAGCACCAAAAACAGCAATTGGTGCCAAATACATTACAATATCTGTGAACTTAAACATTACCTCACTTAAACCTTCAAAGAAATTCAAGATTGTTTCTTTCGGTTTTGGATGTTTCACCATTCCTAAACCAATTGCAAAAATCACTGCAAAAACAACAATTTGAAGTACATTATTTTCAGCAATTGCTTTCGCTATATTTTCAGGAAAAATATCAACAAAATGATCCTTGTGTTCTATATTTTGACTTAATAACTCAGTAGATTTCTCTTTAAATTTTTGAGTCGTTTCAACCTTAACTCCCACTCCTGCTTGTGAAATGTTAATCGCCAATAAACCTATAAACAAAGCAACGGTTGTTACCAATTCAAAATAAAGGATACTTTTGATACCAATCCTTCCTATTTGTTTTAAATTACTGTGACCTGCAATCCCAACTACAAGAGTTGCGAATATTAATGGTGCAACCAATGACTTAATCAATCGAAGGAAAATCTTGCCAAATCGCTCAATTTCTAGAGAGAAAGCAGGAAAATCCATACCAACTTCTACAGCAAGAATCATTGCAGAAAAGATCCACAATGACATTTTTTTACGATTGAACGAAATCAAAAATAAAACACCCATTAATAGATATCTTACCGTTTGAAAAACTTTATTATTAATACTTGGAAATAAGGTCTCCAAATAAAAGAAACACCCAATCAACA
>CANGHX010000044.1 GCA_947453715.1 Flavobacteriales bacterium
ATACGCCTGAAGATTACAAATGGGCAGAAGAAAATGAATTCGCTTTCTGGAAATACTTAGTGGATGAAAAATTATTATTCAATAACAATGAACGAGATAAATCAAACATGTTAAACGATGGTCCATTCACAATTGGTCTTCCTGAAAAAGGTCCGGATCGATTAGGACAATTTTTAGGTTGGAGAATGATTAAAATTTACATGGAGAAAAACGACATTTCATTGCAGGAATTAATCAAAGTACCTTACAACGAAATTTTACAAGCATACGAAATTAAAGAATAAACAAAATGGAAGATAAAATAACAAAAACATCGGAAATATCTATCAAAGTTGGATTAAACGAAAATAGTTTACCAATCAAAATGCAATGGAATGCAACTGATGGTGGAATTGAAAAAGCGCCAGCAAAAGCAATGATGTTGTCTTTATGGGATGAAGCCGAAAAAAATACAATGAAAATTGATTTATGGACAAAAGATATGTCTATTGAAGAAATGAAACAATTCTTTCATCAAACATTGGTGACAATGGCCGATACGTTTGAAAAAGCTACAGGAGAAACAAATATTTGTGAAGATTTACGTGACTATTGTTTTCACTTTGCTGAGAAGATGAAAATATTACCGGAGTAAACTTCGACTCCGCTCAGTTTACTCGACTCCGCTCAGTTTACTTGACTCCGCTCAGTTTACTTGAAGTCTATATTAGTATTGGAATCACAATCCAAAATCCAAAATTCAACATTTAAAATTCAAAATTCTAATGATTGGTACTATATCCAAAATGAAGGTCGATTTGCAAGTTGAAGTGAAATACACTCTAATCTTGGGAGATGATGTTATCGATATGAATTCTTTAATCAATAAAGACATTCGTTTGTTTTGGAATGGCGATATCTTTTGCAGTGCTTGTGGAAAAAAAACAAAAAACTCTTTCGGTGAAGGATTTTGTTACCCTTGTTTTCAATCTGCACCTGAAGCTACAGAATGCACTATTCGACCAGAACTTTGCAGAGCTCATTTAGGCGAAGGTAGAGATCCTGAATGGGAAGAACGAAATCACAATACTCCACATATTGTCTATTTAGCGGCTTCTGATATTGTAAAAGTTGGTGTCACTAGAATAACGCAAGTTCCAACACGTTGGATCGATCAAGGAGCAAGTTCAGCAATTCGTTTGGCTGAAACACCAAATCGATATGAAGCGGGGATTTTAGAAGTCGCTTTAAAATCTTTTTTTGCAGATAAAACCAATTGGCAACGCATGTTGAAAAACGAAGTGGATGATTCAATTGATTTGGTGGAAGAAAAATGGAATCTTCACGACCAATTACCTGAAGATTTAATTCAATTTTTCTCTGAAAACGACGAAGTAATTGATATTAATTATCCTGTTTTAGCATATCCAACAAAAGTGAAAAGCTTAAGTTTTGATAAAACACCAACTATTGAAGGAAAACTGGTTGGTATCAAAGGTCAATATCTAATTTTTGAAGACGGCAGTGTTTTGAATATTCGAAAGCATACTTCTTATTTTTTGGAAGTGAATTTTTAGATGTTAGTCACATATAAGTTAGTTAGCAGAAATTTACAACTAAATCCAAAAAAATGAAAAACCCTTATATTATCTTATTGTCTTTAATAATTTTATATTCTTGTGAAAACGAAGAAAAACAAAATGATGGAAATAATGTCAATATAAAAATTGACACTTTGATTGGTTCAAACATTCCTTTTTACCATCATATTGGTAAGAGACGAATTGACGAAAAAGATTCTGAATATTACCCAAAGAATGACACAATAATTTTAAATTTCTCTCTTGATGATAAATTAAAGAAGTTTGAAAAACAACTTTGTGTTGAAGTGAATACAAAAGATCTGAATTGTACATTTTTCAAAATAAGCGAGAATAATTTCAAACTCTTTATTGATGAAAAATTTGACAAAGATCAAATAACATTTAATGTTAATTTGTCTCCTAAAAAAAACTGTATTATTGTTAATGATGGATTTAAGGAAGACAAAGAGTATAGAAAAATTCTTAAAAAAATTAACGGTGCAGATTATAAAGCAATATATTATGAAAATGACATTTTTCCAGTTCAAGAATATATGCATAAAGTAAAAAAATAAAAACATCTGCTAACAGGTGTTATGCAACAACGGGCGAAATGCACTATACCTAATAGCCCGCTGTCGCCTAGCACCAAAACGATATTAGACAATTAGAATTTTATCAATTAGATTATTTAACAAATCTAACAACAAAGTGATTCTAACATCTAAAAATCTAACATCTCCTAAAAAATCTCAACTTTTTTCTACCTTTGCAAAATGGGAAAAGACAAACTAAGCAAATTTGCGGCGATCAAAGAATATCCTCATGTATTCGAGCACAACGAAGATGAAACATTAGCATTAAAAGGAAACTGGAGAAAAGATTTCTTTAAAAATGACAATCCAATTGTTTTAGAATTAGGTTGTGGAAAAGGTGAATATTCTGTTGGTTTGGCTAAACATTTTCCAAATAAAAATTTCATTGGTTGCGACATTAAAGGAAATCGAATTTACATCGGTGCAAAAGATTCATTAGAACAAGGAATGACAAATGTTGCTTTTCTAAGAACAAGAATCGATTACATCACCGATTACTTTTCAGAGGGAGAAATCGATGAAATTTGGTTAACATTTTCAGATCCTCAACCAAAAAAACCGAGAAAAAGACTAAGTTCTTCCCTATTCATTGAGCGTTATAGACAAATTCTAAAAAAAGGTGGAATCGTTCACATGAAAACCGATAGTAATTTACTTTTCGAATATACGGAAGAAGAGATTAAAGAAAAATATGAATTAATTGAATCTACATGGGATTTATATGGAGATATCACTGCTGATTTAGATCCGCTGACGAGAGAAATTTTCCACATCAAAACTCATTACGAGCAATTATTTACGTCAAGAGGAAGTGTGATTAAGTATTGTAAGTTTAGAATTGGATAAATGGCGATTTCTTTTTTAATGATTCACTTTCAATTTAGTCAAAAAAAGCATAAATTTTATAATATATTAGAAAAGAAATGAAACCAATTTCATTAAATACAATTGAGATTAGTGAACTTTGTAAAAAACACAAGGTGAAAAATTTATATGTTTTTGGTTCTTTTTTAACTTCTAAATTTTCAAAATCAAGTGATATTGATTTAATCGTCGATTTCAACAAGAATGAAATAATTGATTATTTTGACAACTATTACAATCTGAAATTTTCATTAGAAAAAATTTTAAATCGCACTGTTGATCTTTTAGAAAATCAAGCTTTAAAAAACCCCTATTTTATTGAAAAAATAAATCATCAAAAACAACTCGTATATAGAGCCTGAAATTAAAACATGACTATACGATATCCTCAATGCAATTAATGAAATTGAAAGTTATTTTATTGATACTCCAAAAGAATTTCAATATTATCAAAACGATTTAAAAACGAAAAGGGCAATTGAAAGAAACATTGAAATAATCGGTGAAGCCATGAATCGAATTCTAAAACTAAACCCAAGCATTGAGATTAGTCATTCACGCAAAATTGTTGATGTGCGTAACAGAATAATTCATGGTTACGACGTTATTTCAGATGATTTAATTTGGTCAATCATTACTAGTCACCTTTCAATTCTTCAAAAAGAAGTTGATAAACTTTTAAAAGACTGATCGTTTAAGACAATAAACCCCTAAATTTCTAGAAACAGTTTCAGAAAACCAAAAAATCTTAATAAAAAAATGTTATTTTCGTACATCTCAATATTTTGAAAATGTCGAATAAAATAACAACTCTTTTTAATATAAAATATCCAATTATTCAAGCTGGAATGATTTGGTGTTCTGGATGGGAATTAGCTGCTGCAGTTTCAAATGCAGGAGGACTTGGGATTATTGGTTCCGGATCAATGTATCCTCATATTTTAGAACAACACATTCTTAAATGCAAAGATGCGACAGATAAACCCTTTGGTGTTAATTTGCCTATGCTTTATCCTGATATTGATAAACACATCGAAACGATTATCAAACATAAAGTTCCCGTAGTGTTTACTTCTGCCGGAAATCCAAAAACATGGACTTCTAAATTGAAAGAACACGGAATCACAGTTGTTCATGTTGTTTCAAGTGTGAAATTTGCAAAAAAAGCAGAAGAAGCTGGAGTAGATGCAGTTGTTGCTGAAGGCTTTGAAGCAGGTGGTCACAATGGCAGAGATGAAACAACAACTTTATGCTTAATTCCTAAAGTAGCTAAAGAGATTAAAATCCCACTAATTGCTGCGGGAGGAATTGGAACTGGTAAAGCTGTTTTAGCAGCATTGACTTTAGGAGCAGATGGTGTTCAAATTGGAACGAGATTTATTGCTTCTATCGAATCTAGTGCACACGAGAATTTCAAAAAAGTAGTCGTTGATGCAAACGAAGGCGATACTTTGTTAACCTTAAAAGAATTGACTCCTGTTCGCTTGGTTAAAAATGCATTTTTTGAGAAAATTGAAATTGCTCAGGAAAATGGTGCTTCAAAAGAAGAAATTGAAGAAATCTTAGGAAGAGGACGTGCTAAAAAAGGAATGTTTGAAGGCGATTTAGTTGAAGGAGAATTAGAAATTGGACAAGTTTCTAGTTTGGTTACTGAAATTCTACCTGCTGGAAAAATAGTTGAGGAAATTATTGCAGAATATAAACTTGCTTTAGAAGAGCAAAAAACGGATAAATACAACTTTTAATGATTGAATTTGAACGATTTAAATTAAAGAATGGCTTAACTGTTCTTTTCCACAAAGATGTAACGACTCCGATGGTTGTCATCAATACACTTTACGATGTTGGTGCACGAGACGAATCTGAAGATAAAACAGGTTTTGCCCATTTATTTGAACATTTAATGTTTGGTGGATCGATAAACATTCCTGATTTCGATGCTCCTCTTCAAAATGCAGGTGGAGAAAGTAATGCATTTACATCAAATGATATCACTAACTATTACGACGTTTTACCTGCTCACAATATAGAAACAGGTTTATGGCTAGAAAGTGACAGAATGCTTTCATTGGCTTTTACTGAAAAAAGTCTTGAAGTTCAACGTAATGTAGTAATCGAAGAATTTAAACAACGATATTTAAATCAACCTTATGGTGATGTTTGGTTAGAATTAAGACCTTTAGCTTACGAAAAACATCCCTACAAGTGGGCGACAATCGGTAAAGAAATAAGTCACATCGAAAACGCTACAATGGAAGATGTGAAAGCATTTTTTCATAAACATTATAATCCAAGTAATGCCATTTTGTGTATTGCTGGAAATTTTGAATTAGAAGAAATTAAACGTTTGGTTGAAAAATGGTACGGAGATATTCCTGCAGGAATTAAACCAGCTAGAATACTTGACAAAGAACCAAAACAAAAAGAATTTAGAGAACAAATCATAGAAAGAAGTGTCCCTTCAGATGCATTTTATTATGCTTTCAAAATGCCAGAAAGAAGAGATCCAGCTTATTACATCGTTGATATTTTATCAGATGCATTAGGAAGAGAGAAATCTTCTAGATTGTATGTTTCTATCAAAAAAGAAAAACAAATTGCCAGTTCAATTAGTGCTTACATCACAGGATCTTTAGACGATGGACTATTAATCATTTCAGGTAAATTAAATCCAGGAAAAACATTTGAAGAGTTAGACGAGGCACTTTGGGAAGTTATCGATGAAATGAAAAAAACGACAATTTCTAAAGAAGAATTAGATCGATTGTTGATTAAAATCAGAACAGAAAAAGAATTTCAAGAAGAAGGATTGTTGAATCGTGCTATGAATTTATGTACGTTTGAATTACTTGGAGATGCAAATGGAATCAATGAAGAAAGAGAAATTTATCAATCAATTACTCCAAAACATATTCATCATTATGCAAATGAAATTTTGAAACAAACCAACTGTTCTTTACTAAAAGTTAAAGCGATTAATAATGCTGAATAGATCTCAACAACCAGAATTACAAGCGATTCATAAAATTGATTTCGTTAAACCTCAACAATTTGATATTACTTCAACTGTGAAATTATATTTCATGAAAGAGGTTGCAAATGATACTGCTCGATTTGATTTATATTTCGATGCTGGAACAGTTAAAGGTGAAAAAGGAATCCCTTCTTTTGTGAATAGTCTTTTACTTTCAGGAACTCAAGATAAATCTTCCACTTTAATTCACGAACAAATTGATGCTTTAGGTGGATTTATGGAAAGTGGTATTTCTTTTGAATCTGCAGTCACTTCGATGTTTTGTTTAAGAGAAAACGTTCTTCCTTTGATGCATATTTTAATTGATGCAATCCAAAATGTAGCTTTTTTCGAAAGAGAAATTGATGAGCTTGTTCAAGATAAAAAGCAAGGATATTTAATGAATCTAGAAAAAGTAAGCTTTCTAGCTCAACGAGGATTTCAACAACGTTTATTTCACACTTCTGAAAATTATTCGAAGGTTGCAAATCTTGATTATTATGAAACCGTTTCAAGTAGCAAACTAAAATCATTCTACCGAGAAAATTATTTAGAAGGATTATTTAAAGTAGTTGTGGTTGGAAATCTTGAACAAGATGCGATTGATGAAATTATTGACACAATCGGAAAATGGTCAAAACCAACAACTCGTGAATTTGAAACAAACATTCAAAACCTTCCGGGAAATACACACATTGAAAAAGAAGGAGCTGTTCAAACGGCTATACGTCTAGGTAAAATCCTTTTCAATAAAACACATGAAGACTATAATGATTTTGTAGTATTGAATACTGTTTTAGGCGATTACTTTGGAAGTCGATTGATGTCAAATATCCGCGAAGATAAAGGATATACTTATGGAATCGGTTCAATGCTTTCAGAATACAATAAATTCGGTTATTTCATGATTGCGACTGAAGTAGCATCTGCATTTAAAGATGCAACTTTGAAGGAAATTAAATTTGAAATCGAGAAATTACAAACTGAATTAATTTCTGAAGACGAATTAGCTTTAGTCAAAAATTATCTTTTAGGGCAATTATTAAAAAGTGCAGATGGACCTTATTCTATGATGGATTTATATTCAAGTGCTCAAATTCATGGTTTTGATTTTGAATTTTACAATAAATGCATTGAAGATTTACATAAAATTACACCAGAACGAATTAAAGAACTAGCCATAAAATATTTAAACTGGGATGAAATGACAATTGTTACTGCAGGATAATTTGTATTTTTATTGTTGATTAATAAATTTACGCAACTATATTTCTATTTATACGTTAAAAGAATGATGTGTAATTTACACCTTCACTATCATGAATAAATTAGTAGTTATACTTTTCTTATTATTTGCTATTTGCAAACCTACATATGCTTCTCACGTTATGGGAGGTGAAATTACGTGGAAATGCCAAGGCGGTAATTATGTGTTTCAATTAGTATATTATCGTGATTGTAATGGAGCAGATGTCAATACAGTTGCTGTAAATTTAGGTGTTTGGAATCATCCAACTTTATCTAATATATCTTTAGCATTTGTTTCTAGACAAGATATTTCACCTTATTGTTCACCTGTTAATTTATCACCACCTGCACTTTCATGCGGAAATGGTACAGCTGGAGGTAATGGTGCCGGAGCTATTGAAAAAATCATTTACAAGAGTGCTCCTATTTCAATAAGTGGAGTTCCTCCTGCTGAAGGATGGATATTTACTTTTCAAGATTTTTCTAGAAGTGGATCTGTGACTAATTTCACTAATCCTTCTTCATATGGAATTACATTAACAGCAAAAATGTTTGCTATCTCTACAAATTCAAATAGTTGCGTTGACTCTTCGCCTGTTTTTCTGCAAGAACCTTATTTTGTTTCTTGCTCCGGAACACCTTATGAATATAGTGCAAACATCGTAGATCCTGATTTAGATTCTACGGTTGTTGAATTTGGAATCCCTTACAATAATTTTCCTTCAGGAACTACTTATAACCCACCATTAAACCCTATCCCTATTCCATTTGAACCAGGATTTTCATTCGGATCTCCTATTCCAAATTCAGTTTTCAATGCCGCTAATATTGGAGCAACATTAAACAGTGCAAATGGTCAATTAAATTTCACCACTTTTACACAAGGTAATTTTAACGTGAAATTGGTTGCCAAATCATACAGAAACGGTATGTTAATCGCCCAAGTTGAACGTGAAATGCTTTTAGTTGTAACAAACTGCAACAATCAAAATAATCCTCCAAATATTATAGCTCCTTTTCCTGGTAATTCTTTTGAAACAACAATTATTGCAGGAAATCCAGTCAATTTCACTTTATCAGCAACTGATTTAGAAATTTTACAAGACGGCTCTCCACAAAGCAATAAATTAACCACAACTGGCCCTATGTATGGAACAAACTTTACAAGTACAACAGGTTGTGATATTGCTCCTTGTGCCACGTTGAGTTCGACACCAATCATTACCGGCACACAAGGTGTAACCGTTGATTTTTCATGGCAAACTACTTGTGATCATTTAGCGAATCAATATGGAATTGTTGCTAATTCTGTACCTTATAATTTTGTTTTTAAAATACAAGATGATTATTGCCAAGTTCCAAAAGTTCGATATGCTACTGTTACAATAAATGTTGTAAATCCAGGTGTAATATCTGCCCCAACTATTGATTGCATTCAAACTGCATCAAATGGAGATGTAACAATAAATTGGCAACCTGTCCCAAACCCAGCCAATTCATTTGTACGTTACGAAGTTCATTCTCTTCAAAATGGATTACTCTCAACCATTACCAACATAAATACAACTACTTTTACTGATCTTGCCGTAGCTACTCAAAATGATTATTTTGTAATTGTTTATTCAGGTTGTAATGGAAATACCCCTAGAAGTAGTGATACAATTTCAAACATTCGATTAGCAGTAAATAATCCAGTGAATGGAACTGCAGTATTAAATTGGAACAAACCTTATCCGAATCAATTATCTTCCATGAATAGTTATTACTATATCATGAGAGAATACCCAGCAGGTAACTGGGTTATGAGAGATAGTGTACCTTATTCAGAATTAAATTATGTAGACACAATTGATGTTTGCTCTTCTCAATTAAATTATCAAATTGTACTAAAAAACAATCCTTGTAACTACACATCAAATAGTATAGGCGATATTTTTCAAGATTTAATAACTCCTGATATCCCGATAATTACATCTGTTTCTGTAGATACTTTAACAAATGCAATTTCCATCAATTGGACTCAGAATTCTAAACCTGATACTTATGGTTACATCATTTATTATTTCGATAGTAATGGTTTCATAACCGAATTAGATACAGTTTGGGGATTAGCATCAACTCATTATAGTTATTATCCAGATTTAACAAATGGGCCTTTAACTTATTCTGTCGCTGCTTTTGATTCATGCCATTTAGCTATAAATCCTCTATCCTATCAAACTTCCGCCAAAGCTGATCCACACACTTCTATGTTTTTAACTTCTAAACTAGATTTCTGTTCTTATGAATTAACATTAAACTGGACTCCTTATGAAGGCTGGACTAACCTAGCTGGATATGAAATCTGGGGACATATTGTTGGTCAACCATGGCAAAATCTTGGTACAACAACAGGTTCTTCTTTTGTATATCAAACAATTCCATTAAAAAACTATTGTTTTGCGATTAAAGCATTTTCAAGCAATGGAAATAAAGCATTTTCAAGTGGATTATGCTTAAAGATTATTACACCGACACAACCAAGATTTAATTATATTGAAACAGGAACTGTTGTTGACAACTCTATACAAATCAAAGTATTAGTTGATTCCCAAACGAATATTAAAGAAGTAGCACTTGAAAAATTTAATCTCTCTTCATTTATTGAAATTAAACGACTTGGGGTTTCTGGACCAACTTTAACCTTTACAGATGATGACGTACAAGTTGATCGTTATAATTATCAATATAGAACAATAATAATCGACAGTTGTGGAAACAGTGGTACAATTTCAAACACTGTCAAACCAATATTATTAAAAATAGATATCGATTCTACTCAAGTCATCAATTATTTACACTGGTCACCTTATTCATTATATGCTGGTTCATTGCTTGGATATAATATTTACAGAGGTGTCAATGGAGTTTTAGATCCAACACCTATTGCTTTTGTAAATAACGCTCAAAATTATTATACAGATTACGCAGCATATAATTCAAGTTTGATGAATACTGGAAATTTATGTTATGCAATTGAGGCAGTTGAAAGTATGAATGTTTATGGATTTAAACAAACTGCAAGATCTAATATTGTAAGACAAGTTCAACCTCCTTTGATTTACTTACCAAATTCATTTTCACCAGATGGAAATGAATTTAATCAAGAATTCATACCAATTTTCACTTTTTTCGACATCAATAATTTTCGCTTTACAATTTATGATCGATGGGAACATATTGTCTTTGAATCTACTGATTATCAAGAAGGATGGGGTGGACAAATTTTAAGTACAGGTAAAGCTGCAGAATCGGGAACTTATGTTTATCGTTTGTCTGTTTACGATGGAAATGGAAGAGAGATTGTAAAAAGAGGTTATGTTAACCTTTTAAGATAACCTAATTACAAAGAAAAATCTAAATTTACAGAGTGCAAAAAATACTTATTATACAAACGGCTTTTCTAGGCGATGTAATACTTGGAACACCTGTATCATCAGAATTGAAAAGAATATTCCCTTCCAGTCAAGTTGATTTTTTAGTTAGAAAAGGAAACGAAGGACTTTTAGCCAACAACCCCAATTGTGACACTATTTTTATTTTTGATAAGAAAAATGGAAAATATAAAAACATTTGGAGCTTAATTAAACGTTTCAGAAAAGAAAAGTATGACCTAGTGATCAATCTTCATCGATTTGGAAGTTCCGGAATTATAACTGCTTTATCAGGATCAAAATTAAAATATGGTTTTAAGAAGAATCCTTTTTCATTTATGTATAATAAAAAGTTTGATCATTCTCTTGAAAAAGGGCAACATGAAGTCGAACGCAACCTATCAATTATAGCAGAATTTGGAGCAATCAGCAAAAAACGCCCCGAACTTTATCCAAGTATAGAACATTATAATAAAGTTGAATCATACAAAACGAATGATTATTTCTGTATGGCTCCAGCCTCTGTTTGGTTTACAAAACAACTGCCAAAAGAAAAATGGATGGAATTAGTTAGCCATTATTCTTCATTCGGTACAGTATACTTACTCGGAGGAAAAGAAGACTTTAATCTTTGTGAAGAGATACTTATAAATTCAAAAGCAAATGATCGATGTATCAATTTGGCTGGAAAATTAAATCTATTAGAATCAGCTGCTTTAATTAAAGATGCAAAAAGATCATTTGTAAATGATTCAGGACCTTTACATCTCTCTTCAGCTATGAATGCACCCGTTACAGCATTTTTCTGTTCGACAACACCTTCTTTTGGCTTCGGTCCTTTATCAGATGATTCAGAAATTTTAGAAGTAAATAACTTAGACTGTAAACCTTGTGGATTACATGGCCATAAAGTATGTCCTTTAGGACATTTTAAGTGTGGATACGACATAAAATCGTTTTGAAAAACAACATTTCATAAACAAAAAAACAATCTAAAAAAACCTAAAAAACAAACACTTAAACTAAATTAAAATAATATTCCAAAGCGGAATATTCAAAAATAAAACAAAAGAGCAATTACTTTTGTTTCACTAATCTTATCTCTACTTTTCGATCTTCTTTTTTCATTTCTTTAGTGTAAGATCCACTGTGAATTAATTTGGTTTCACCATAATAATATACCGTTATACGTTTTCTTGTAAATCCTAAATCCGTTAGCTTACGTTTTACAGTTTCTGCTCTCTTTTTTGATAATGTTAAATTATAATCTAAAGAACCATCTTTGTCGGTAAATCCTAAAATAATTATTGATAGAGAGGTGTCTCTAGATATAGACTCATAGAAAGTGTATAATTTTTGTTGCTCTTCAACACTCAAAGTAGCTTGATCAAAATCAAAATACAATGTTACATCATCAATAACATCCTTATCTTCAAACACTTCATTCAACTCTTTTTCTGATGAAATAAAATCTTTTCTTGCATCTACAACTTTAACTTCTTTTTCTTCAGATTGATGAGCAGTATTATTAGCATCTAATATATTCTTCTCATCTTTTAAGTTAATCGAATTTATATTCGTAGAATCAATTGGACAACCATTATTGTATACAGATCCAGCAAAATCGGGACATTTATCTACATTATTAGAAACTCCATCACCATCATTATCCATGCAACAACCTGGGTTTTCAAATGGGCAACCATTATTCAACTCGATTCCTGGAACATCTGGACAACGATCTGCAGCATCAATAACCCCATCAAAATCCTTGTCAGGACAACCGTAATGAATATGTAAACCTTTTTCAGTTGGACACATATCATTCATGTCAATAATTCCATCTCCATCAGCATCAGGGCATCCTCCAGTCGATTTTGGCCCTTTCTCATAAATACAATTATCTTCTTTATCAATAATCTTGTCATCATCTGAATCTGGACAACCATTAAACTCTAAAGTTCCTTTATCATTAGGACATTCATCTTTTTCATCAGAAATTTTATCAAAATCAATATCAGAAGGATTTTTGTAATAAATATTGAATGAAATTCCTACAAAAAAGTTTCTCCCAAGTGAAGCTTTTTTACCATATAAAATCGACAAATTATTTGACCCTCCAAATAAAGCTAATCGATTATAGGTAACTCTTGTTGCTGCACCAAAATAGAATTTCCCATTTCCCATTTGAGAAACAGGAAGCATTAAGGTGTAATTTTTCTTTTCTATCCTTGGAGTTATTGTTTGCACAAAGAAATTAGAAGTTTTTGTTTTATCATTTGCTAAACTTAAAGGAACTGACACATTATAACTAACATATAAATTATTTTTAATGTTATAATCAAAATTCAAATGCAATGAAGTTGGTAAATTCATTCTAAACTTACTTTCTTGATTCTGAGATTTTTTGCCGACACTTTGCAATTGATTTGCTATTCCATCAAATGGTGAAGCAACCAAACCGTTTAATAAGTAAAAATTATTCGTAGAATATAATTGATTTGCATATACTAGTGCCGATGTATCAGAAAAATTATAAAAGGATTCATTTTTTACATAACGAATCGAACCAATATCTGTAATTGAACCTGAAACCTTCCATTTGTATTTATTAATATCATATTTAACCAATTTGGACTCTCCATCCATCTCATAATATTGCTTCTCAAAATCAGGTCTGAATTCATAAGTAAAACCTATATCTAAACCCATACCCCTATTCTTATAAAATGTTTGTCCATTCGAAATGCTTTTCCCAAAATCAGCATCTAAATTCGTTAAATTTAAATTAGGATTATAATTAGAAAAATTAGCAAGTCCACTATTTGCATAAAAATAATTACCATTGATGCCATTCAATAATTTTAACGACGCACCGACTTTTAAGAAAGTCGTTTGACGATCATAGATAACTCGTGCATAGGTGAATACATTTTCTGTAAAGTCCATATTAGACATTCTTAAACCTGAAACATCTTGAGTAATTCCAGTAATGTTTTTCGAATACTTATTCACGGCATTTTCAGACCAAATATCTGATAAACCTTCTAAATTACTGAATGATCTTATCCTAAATGTATATCCAATTGCATTTTGATGGTTAATTTCATACTTCAAATTTAGCAAATCAATATTAAAATAATTATTTTGAAAACCACTTTTGTTGTGTTTTACAAACTTGGTATTAGTTCCATAAAAAAGAAATTCCTGTGAAGCAAAATTACTGATTTTAGAAATATTCATATTTGAAGTAAACGAAAACTTCGTCTTTGAATCGACTATTGATGAAGGATTATAGGTTGAGATCATTGAGCCAACATAATTATCTGATACAATTCCTGTATTTACTTGTTGACCGAATAAAATTCCAGAACATATAAGGAGCATTATCACTAAAAATGATTTCATGTAAATAGTATTTTTTACAAATTTAAAAATTTCTTTTCCTTTAAGACTAAAAACGAAAGATTAAATCGATTAATTAACCCAATTATCTCTATCCAATGAACGAAATTGAATTGCCTCAGCTAAATGATTCGATTTTATTTCTTCTGAGAAATCCAAATCAGCAATTGTCCTAGCAACTTTTAATATTCTATCGTAAGCTCTAGCTGACAAACCCATTTTTTCCATCGCTGATTTTAAAATTGCACTACCTGTTTCATCTAACCTACAAAAAGACTGAATATCTTTGCTACTCATTTGAGCATTTGAATGAACCCCCGATTCGTTTTCGTATCTTTTTTCTTGAAGTACTCTTGCATTGACAACACGACTACGAATTTCACTACTCCCCTCTTCTGGTTGATGATTTGCTAATTCATCATACGAAACAGGTGTGACTTCCACGTGTAAATCAATTCGATCCAATAATGGCCCTGAGATTTTGTTTAAATATTTTTGTACAGTTCCTGGACCACAAACACATTCTTTTTCAGGATGATTATGATATCCACACGGACAAGGATTCATTGCTGCAACCAACATAAAACCCGCAGGATAATCTACAGTAAACTTTGCTCGAGATATCGTCACAACTCTATCCTCCAATGGTTGACGCATCACCTCCAATACTACTCTCTGATATTCTGGTAATTCATCTAAAAATAAAACACCATTATGCGCTAATGAGATTTCTCCTGGTTGAGGAAAACCACCACCGCCAACAAGTGCTACACTCGAAATTGTATGATGCGGTTTTCTGAATGGACGTTGTGTTACTAGACCTTTTTCCTTATTGATTTTCCCAGCAACACTATGAATTTTAGTCGTTTCGAGAGATTCTTCTAAAGACATGGGAGGCAAAATAGTCGATAATCTTTTAGCTAACATGGATTTACCAGCACCAGGAGGGCCTATCAAAATCACGTTATGTCCTCCGGAAGCCGCTATCTCAAATGCTCTTTTTATGTTTTGCTGACCCTTCACATCTTTAAAATCAACTTCAAATTCATTTAGCTTTTGTTTAAACGCTTCTTCTAAATCAACTTTTACAGGTTCAAATTGTTGTTTACCGTTAAAGAATTGAATTACTTCGCATAAATTTTTCATACCATAAATATCAATCCCCTCAACAACAGCTGCCTCTAATGCATTTGCGATTGGTAGAATCACACCTTTGAATCCTTCTTTTTTAGCTTGTAAAACAACAGGTAAAATGCCTTTCATAGGATTTAAAGTTCCATCTAGAGACATTTCTCCTAATAAAATATAATCTTCCAACTGACTCGCCAAAACCTGATCACTTGATGCTAAAATCCCAATTGCGATTGGTAAATCAAACGTTGAACCTTCTTTCCGAATATCAGCTGGGGCCATATTCACTGTAATTTCTTTACCTGGAAATTTTAAATCATTGTTTTTAAATGCTGCTTTGATTCGTTGCTGACTTTCTCTGACAGCATTATCCGGTAATCCGACAAGAAAAAAATTGACACCTTGTCCAAGATTTACTTCGATTGTAATGGTGGTTGCTTCAATGCCAAAAACGGCACTTCCATAGGTTTTTACTAACATTTTTAAATTCAATTAATGGTTACGTTACTTGAATTTAAGAAAAAAGTTGATTTAAAAAAAGTGAAATGGAATTTTATTTAAGATAAAAAACAGTAAAAGTTGATTAGTATAAAATAGAAAAACCGACATCTTTTGAATGTCGGTTTAAATATTCTAAAATGAGAATCTTAACGTTTGTGAGAACCTTCGTCAGAAACAGTCAATTTTTTTCTACCTTTTGCGCGACGTGCAGCTAATACTCTACGTCCATTTTTAGTAGCCATACGACTACGGAAACCGTGTTTATTATTTCTTTTTCTAACTGACGGTTGAAACGTTCTTTTGCTCATGATCTATATTCTTTAGTCTTATATTCCTGTAATTCGGATTGCAAAGATAAATGTTTTTTCTTTATCTCAAAGTTTTTCAACAAAAAAATCTTAAAAAGTATCAAATAACTCTTGAGTAACGTTATTTTTGTACTAAAATGAGCGAAGAATGTTAAAGCCAAAAAAAGATAAAGAGCAAAAAATCAAATTAACTAAAGAAAGTATTCAAAAAGCAAAAGGAATATTTAGTTATTTAAAGCCTTATCGATTGATATTTACGATTGGTTGGATTTTCCTACTTCTATCTTCTTCAACTATGATCTTATTCCCTTACTTAATGGGACAATTATTAGGTAGTAGCGGCTCGAAAGTGACATCGATGAATGAATCATTCTCTCTTATGAAAATGGAAAACATCAATTCAATTGTTATTCTATTATTTTCTCTTTTCGGTGTTCAAGCGATCTTTTCTTATTTCAGAGTTGTCATTTTTACAAACGTTACTGAAAATGCATTACGCGATCTTCGTAAATCTGCATTTGAACGTTTGATTTATATGCCAATGGATTTTTTCAATCAAAATAAAGTTGGTGAATTAAGCAGTCGAATTTCTACAGATATCGTTCAAATACAAGAAACATTAAGAACTACAATCGCTGAGTTTTTTAGACAAGTGGTTACAATTGGTGGTTCTGTCATATTGTTAATTTTTATTTCTTGGAAATTAGCTTTAATCATGGTAGCAACAGTTCCTGTCATGGCCTTAATTGCTGTATTCTTTGGTCGATTTATCAAAAAACTGTCTACAAATGCTCAAAATTTTGCAGCTGAATCTAATTCAATCGTTGAAGAGGCATTAATGGGAATTTCAAATGTTAAATCTTTTACAAACGAGCTTTTTATCTTAGGGAAATACCAAAAATCAATTGAAGAAATTCGAGCATTAAATGTTAAAAGTGGAATGTGGAGAGGTTTATTCATCTCTTTCATCATCTTCTGCATGACGGGCGCAATTGTCTTTATCGTTTGGCAAGGTTTATTGATGACACAAGGTGAACACCCAGAATTATCCTCAGCTGATTTCTTTTCGTTCATGATGTATACGATTATGATGGTCGCTTCAGTTGGTTCAATTCCTGACTTATATGCAGCTATTCAAAAATCGATTGGTGCAACTGAAAACTTAATGAATATTATCCATCAAGATAACGAAAAAGAAATTTTGACTGGAAAACAAAAACCTGAAATTATTGGTAATGTAGAATTTAACAATGTTCATTTTTCTTATCCTCAACGAAAAGACATTGAAATTTTAAAAGGTATTTCATTAAAAGCTTCAAAAAATGAGACGATTGCATTAGTTGGTTCATCAGGTGCTGGAAAATCGACTATTTCTTCCTTATTGTTAAATTATTATTCTATTCAAGAAGGTGCGATTTTATTTGACGGTGTAAACATAAAAGATATTGACTCAGAACATTTAAGAAGTCAATTAGCTATTGTTCCACAAGAAGTGATATTATTTGCTGGTACAATTGAAGAGAATATTGCTTTCGGTAGACCAAATGCAAATGAAGCTGAAATCATTGAAGCGGCAAAACAAGCAAATGCGTTGGAATTTATTAATTCGTTCCCAGAAGGCTTAAAAACACAAGTTGGTGACCGTGGAATACAATTGTCAGGAGGTCAAAAACAACGAATTGCAATTGCAAGAGCAATTCTTAAAAACCCTACGATTTTGATTTTAGATGAAGCTACTTCTGCATTGGATTCTGAATCAGAAAGATTAGTTCAAGATGCTTTGGATAAATTAATGGTTGGTAGAACATCATTTGTAATCGCCCATAGACTTTCAACTATTCGCAAAGCAAACAAAATTTTAGTGTTAAACCACGGTGAAATTGCTGAACAAGGAACACACGAAGATTTAATACAACAAAAAGGTATTTATGCAAATCTAGTTGAATTACAAGGAATAGAATAAGTATATATTATTTTCAAACTAATTCATTTAATAGTTTGTGTTGACTAACAGCCAATAAATCTAAATAAGCTATCGAAAAAGGATTTGACTCATATAGAGCTTCAATTCCTCGTTCTGTAAATAATTGATTTGCTGATTTTTTAATATTTGCTGCTTGCCCAATTAAACTTAGTTGTGCTTTAGTCAAATCAATTGCTTCTTTCTTTAAAATAGAATTTACAAGGGACTCAAGTTCTGATTTTGAATTCTTTAATAAATCAGAAGCATCCTCCAACATTTTTGAAGCTTTTAGACTCTTTTCTGTATGTCGCAATTGGTAATTCACATTCTGTTCAAGTTGATCCTTATAAGTAGAAATCATTCTACGAAAAGTACCATAAACAACTTGTAAGAAAAATGCTTGTGCATAAACAAGAAAAGGCAAATCATAGATTGGATCTTCAAAAAACGATTTACGTTTCAT
>CANGHX010000045.1 GCA_947453715.1 Flavobacteriales bacterium
AGGTTCAATACAATGAATGTTTCAACTTTTATTTATCCATGTGTAATGGGTGGCTATGAAGGATTATTAGGAAATGCCAATGGAACACCAAAAGATGATTTATCAGTAAGAGGAAACAATAATTCTGATTTATATGCCTCAATGAGTAAGTATAGTACAGTATTTGGCGACAGAGAAATATCTCAAACGGCTAACAAACAAGAGAAAGATTATTTAGATCGATTAACTAGAGAGTTTGGGTCAAGTTGGAGGATTACTGATTTAACTTCTTTATTTGATTATGGTATTGGACAAAATACAACATCGTTTACAGATGTAAACTTTCCTACAGTTCACAGAACAGTTGGGGATTTAAGTCAAAAACAAAGAACGAATGCTAGTCGTAAATGTCAAGAAATGGGAATTACAGGTGAAGATTTGAGAGGTTGTATTTTTGATAATGCCTATTTAAATATTCCTCCATCTCCACGACCAGTTTTAGAAGATCCAACTCATGGTGTAGTATTGACTAAAATTCCAGTTCCTGCTAGAGACGTGAGTCGACCAATTTCAGTTCCTGAAACAGGTGGGACTATTAATACATCAAGTGTGAAACCTGGTCAAACGGTTGAGGAGACAAATGTTAAAAATAATAATCCAGCACCTACACCAACACCTCAAACAATTCATACTACTAATGAAAAACCATCTCAATCAGTTGAGAAGTATAACGAACCAATAAAAGTGAATTCTACGATTTTTAGTGGAAGCCATACAACAGCACCGGCTTCAACTCCTTCCAAACAAAATCCTACGAGCACTCCAGTTCAGATAAATTTACCGTCAAAACAAACACCTTCAAGTACACCTGCTAAGGTTCCAAATAAACCAGCAAGTATTCCTTCGTCTACTCCAATTCAGATTAAAAAAGGTGGTTAAGGTAAAATAAGATTCAATAAATAATCCTTATTGTTTGATTACAATGAGGATTTTTTGTTTTCAACGACAATTATGAAATCACCTTCCATATCGCAATCTTCTATTTTTGGACTATTCTCTAAACAATCTCTAATTTCACTGATATCTTCTTCTGATAACTGCTCTTTAGATTTGATAAAATATAAATCATCTAAATCGCTCAATTCACATAATTTAATTTTATAACTAATTAAATGGTGATTTTGTAATAGAATCAAACTTTGAACTTTTTGATATCTATCTTCATGAATATCAATTTTAAAAATTTTGAAGTCAGTGTTCAAGTCAATTGTTCCAATTGAATCAGTTACCAATGTCAAAGAAGTATCTACATTTTTTAAGACGATTTCAATATTCTTTAACGGTTGATCATCGTGATCTGTAAAAGTCATGTGTAAATTGTACTTTGAATTATAATCCAATGTATCAATTTGTACACTATTATGATGTGATTCTAAGTATGGAGTGATCTGATACTTATGCTTATAACTTGACTGTTGACTAAATGAATAAATTACATTAGCCAAAAAAATGAGGAGAGAGAGAGTTTTCATTTTTTAATAATTTACTTGAATATAGTTAAAAAATAATAACAAGCACTATAAAATTCGACTAATATTTCTCAAAAGCCCCCAATCCAAATAATGCGAAATCGTATTTTGAAGGATCAAAACTATTGAATTCTCTGAGATGAGACATAATTTCGTCTAACGTCTTACCGTCATTTTGTTTTCGAGCAATTAGATTTAATTTTCGACCAACATTTGCTGTATGTACATCAAGAGGGATTGAAAGTTCACTCATAGGAATCGAATCCCAAATTCCAAAATCAACTCCTTTTTCATCTTTTCTACACATCCACCTAAGAAACATATTAAGCCTCTTAGCTGCTGAATTTCCTGTGGGATTTGAGATATGTTTTTCGGATCTTTGTTCGTGTAAGGTTTCTAAAAATTCATTTCTGAAATTTATTATTCTACCTTGAGAACCAAACACTGAAGAGTGGGGAGAAAAGGCCTTTTCAAGTCCGCCTTTGAGGTAAATATTTTTTAAACTTCTAAAGAAAAAATCAAGATCATAGGTATTAAAGGTGCGATGAACGAAATGTAAGTCTTTAGCAGAAGAATCGTTGTAATTTTGGATGAATTCAAACGGGGAATTTTCCATTATTTCGATTAATTTTTCTCCGTTTTTGATGATGCTTGTGCGATTTCCCCAAGCAATTGTAGAAACTAGGAAACCGATAATTTCAATGTCTTCTTTTTTTGAAAAACGATGAGGTAATTGAATTGGATCAGTTTTAATAAATTCAGTTGAATTATATTGCTCAGCCTTTTCATCCAAAAATGCGATTAATTCAGATTTGTTTTTAAATCCTAGTGGACTGAGCGGAGTTGAAGTCCACATTTCACAATAGATTTCCATCAGCCATCACCAATTTTCGATCGGCCATATTGGCAAGTGTTTCATTATGCGTAACAATGACAAATGTTTGATTGAATTCTTGACGCAAGTCAAAAAATAACTGATGCAATTCTTTCGAATTTTGAGTATCTAGATTTCCAGAAGGCTCATCTGCAAAAATAATTTTAGGATTGTTGATTAACGAACGAGCAACTGCAACTCTCTGTTGTTCACCTCCAGATAGTTGACTTGGTTTGTGTTCAGCTCTTTCAGCTAATCCTAAAATACTTAATATTTTGATTGCTTCTTTTTTTGCATCAATCATATTTACACCTTTGATTAATGCAGGTAAACATACATTTTCAATAGCAGTAAATTCAGGTAATAATTGATGAAATTGAAAGATAAATCCAATGTTTGAATTTCTAAATTCTGAAAGTTTTTTTGAAGAAAGTAAAAATGGTTCCGTCCCATCAATTGAGAAAAAACCTTTATCAGGACGGTCTAATGTTCCTAAAATTTGAAGTAATGTAGTTTTTCCAGCACCTGACGAGCCAACTATAGAAACAATCTCACCTTTGGATATTTCTAAATCAATTCCTTTCAATATTTGAAGAGAATCATACGATTTTGTCAAGCCTTTTGATGAAAGCATTATTTTTTCATTTTTAATGAATGCCCCATTTTGTCTCTTTTTGTTTCTAAATAACTTACATTGTGTATGTTACTATCTACTTCAAGAGCTACGTTTTCAACAATTTCTAAACCGTAACCAACCAATCCAGTTCTTTTTGTAGGATTATTAGACATTAATCGAATTTTTGAAATACCTAAATCACGAATGATTTGAGCACCAATTCCATAATCTCTTTCGTCCATTTTGAAACCTAATTTTAAATTAGCCTCAACAGTATCGTAACCTTCTTCTTGAAGTTTATAAGCTTTTAATTTATTTACAAGTCCAATTCCACGGCCTTCTTGATTCATGTAAACAATCACACCTTTACCTTCTTTTTCAATGATTTCCATTGCTTTATGAAGTTGAGGTCCGCAATCACATCTACAAGAACCAAAAATATCACCTGTCATACAAGAAGAGTGAACTCTCACTAAAACAGGTTCACCTTTTTTCCATTCACCTTTTACTAAAGCTAAATGTTCTTGACCAGAATTTTTTTCTTTGTATGCAATTAAATCAAAATCACCCCAAACAGTTGGCATTTTCACATCAACTAATTTATCTATAAGTGATTCATTTTTAATTCTATATTCAATTAAATCTTCGATTGAAATAATCTTTAAATCGAATTTTTTAGCGATTTCAACTAATTCAGGTAAACGCGCCATTGTTCCATCTTCGTTCAAGATCTCGACAATAACTCCAGCAGGTTCAAATCCTGACATTCTCGCTAAATCTACAGCAGCTTCAGTGTGACCAGCACGACGTAAAACACCACCTTTTTTAGCTCTTAATGGGAAAATATGACCTGGTTTTCCTAATTCAGAAGGATGAATTTTAGGATCTATTAATGCTTGAATTGTTTTAGAACGATCGCTTGCTGAGATACCAGTTGTACAACCATGTCCGTTTAAATCGACAGAAACCGTAAAAGCCGTTTCATAAACAGCAGAATTTGATTTAACCATCAATTCCAAACCTAATTCGTCGCAACGCTCTTCAGGAAGTGGTGCGCAAATTAAACCACGACCATGAGTCGCCATAAAGTTTACGATTTCAGGAGTAACATTTCTAGCTGCAGTTAAAAAATCACCTTCGTTTTCACGATCTTCATCGTCAACTACAATGATAACTTTTCCGTTTTTTATTTCTTCGATTGCTTCTTCAATCGTATTTAATTTAAATTCCATCGCTCTATAAGAATATAAACAAAGTTAATTCAAAAAAATGGGTTTAGATAAGCTTTTTAGAATTAATATCGAACTTACTAAACTCGAGTTCTTTTCAATGTTAAAGAATATTGACTTCTCTTTCTAAGGTAATTCCAAATTTGTCTTCAACATCTTTGATAATTGATGAAGATAGATCGTAAATTTCTGTTCCAGTTGCTCCCTTATAATTAACTAAAACCAAAGCTTGTAACTTGTGAACGCCATAATGACCTAATGTTTTTCCTTTCCAACCACATTGTTCAATTAACCATCCTGCTGCAATTTTTTTACCATCGTTTTCAGCTGGATAGTTCGGTATAGTAGGAAATTCAACGATTAATTTATCGAACAGTTCTTTAGAGATTACTGGATTTTTAAAGAAACTACCGGCATTTCCGATCTCTTTTGGATTAGGTAATTTACTAGATCGTATGTTGATTACGGCCTGACTCACATCTTTAATCGAAGGAGTTGAAATATTCATTTCTTTCAACTCACTTTCAATCGCACCATAAGATGTATTTACTTTTGGAGCAGAAAGAGAAAGTTTATACGAAACGTATATGATGACATATTGCCCTTTATATTTTCTTTTAAAAACACTTTCGCGGTAACCAAATTCACATTCTTCTTTCGAAAAAGTATGAAGTTCTCCAGTTGGAATATGATACGCTTCAACCGATTCGAAAACATCTTTGATTTCAACACCATAAGCTCCAATATTTTGCATTGGACTCGCACCTACACTTCCAGGAATTAAAGAAAGATTTTCAACTCCTGAAAAATTGTTTTCAATACATTTTAATACGAATTCATGCCAAACTTCACCTGCGCCAGATTTAACGATTACATCAGTACCATCATTTTTAGTAATCTCAAAACCTTTGATTTCGTTGATTAATGTCAAACCATCAAAGTTTTTAGTTAAAAGAATATTACTTCCTCCACCCAAAATGAGTAACTCTTTGTCTTTATTAGAAGTTAGAATTTGGTTCAATTCTTCAACAGACGAAAAACGTCCGAAATATCGCGTACTCGCTTCGATCCCAAACGTATTAAAAGGCTTTAAACTGATGTTTTCTTGTATCATGATTCAAAGTTAGTATTTTTAATAATTGTACAATCGTTATCATTTAAAAGTTAAAAAGCTATTAACTCCCAATTATCAACTCTCAACTTTCAATTATCAATTTTTATTATTTATTTTTACGTTTATGCAATTTCGAAAAATAGATTTAGACACAATTAACGCTTTTAATAAAGGTACTTTGATGGAAACATTGGGGATTCAATGCGTTGAAATAGGAGAGGATTATATCGTTTCTACTATGCCTGTAAATTCTACTACACATCAACCTATGGGCTTGTTGCATGGCGGAGCAAGTGCGGCTTTGATTGAAAGTATTGGTTCGATGGGTTCAACTTTATTGATTGATTTATCAAAAGAAGCACCTGTAGGATTAGAGATTAATGCAAATCATATAGGTGGTATAAAAAGTGGTTTGGTAAGAGGAGTTGGAAAAGTGGTTCATGCGGGAAAAAAAACACATGTTTGGCAAGTGGATATTTTCGATGATGCAACAAATAAGTTGATTTGTACTGGGCGATTAACCGTAATGATTATTGAAAGAAAATAATGGCTGAAATTCTGAAATATCGTTTTCCAGATAAAGAAATCGTTGAGCAAACGGGTTTTTTTAGAGAAATTGATTCTTCAAAAGAATTAAAAGGATTCATTATTTCAACATTTTTAAAAGATCGCTATTTTCAGTTCGCACCATTAGAAAAAGGTAAAGACGAGTTTAATTTTGATATTGAAAAACCTTATATCGTTAGTAAATCAGAATATTTAGCTGAAGCTTCTTCTTTTTTAGATTCATTTGAACGTTTAGGAATAAAAAAAGCGGTTTTTTCACGTGTTAAAATTGAAGAATTTGATCATCGTAAAACGGAAGATTTATTTCATAAATTGTGTGAAATGTATCCGAAAGCGTTTGTTTATCTAGTTTCAAGTGAATTATTTGGAACATGGATAGGAGCAACACCTGAGATTTTATTATTGGCTATTTCAGGGACTGGTTTTACAATCTCTCTAGCTGGAACTCAGCCAATAATTGATGGGAAACCTTGGATTGAAAAAGAAATCATTGAACAGTCTTTGGTGACTGATTTTTTAGAATCACAATTGCATTCAAAAGGAATCAAGCACATTGAAAAAAATGGACCTTATGATATCGAAGCAGGACCTGTAAAACATTTACGAACTGATTTTAGCTTTGATTTAGAGAAATTAAGTCCGATCGAAATAGCTAAACACATTCATCCGACTCCAGCGGTGAGTGGTTTACCACAAAAAGCAGCGATTGATTTAATTAATTTCAGAGAACCTCATGAACGTCAGTTGTATACAGGAATGATTGGAACGATTTCTGAAGAAAAATCTTCCTTATATGTTAATTTACGTTGTTGTCAAATCCAAAAAGGACAAGTTTTTCTGTATTTAGGTGGTGGTTTTACTCCAGATTCAAATCCTGAAGCGGAGTGGGAGGAGACGGAGAATAAGGCGAAAACCTTGTTGAAGGCTATTGAGGAAGTGAAATAATCTTGATAGAATTAATTTGATATTAATTATTTTCGCCATATATTTATTTATTGTTTAAAAAAAATACATGAGACAAATTTCTTTTACGCTGAATGAAAATGAATATGATTCTTTCATGAATCTGTTAAAGTCATTTAAGTCAGTAAAGAATGTTCAATCTGAACAAATTGATGAATTGGATATTAAATTGTCCGAGGCTCATCATCAAATTGTAGATGATAGAATTTTGAATTATGAGAGTGGAGAAACAAAGTCATTTACATGGAATGAAGTTCGTGAGAATGCAAGAAAAGCTTATACTAAAAAATAGAATAGCTAAACTTTAACCTTTTTTACTAAATACCTAAATGTCTAAATTTGAAATTGAATTTATTCAAGAGGCGGATATTGAAATAACTGAAGCCTATGTTTACTATGAAAATCAGTTAAATGGTTTAGGAGATAGATTTTTATATGAACTAGAAAGATTGATTAATATAATCATTAAGTCACCTAATGCTTTTCAAATTTTTAATTCAACGAATAAAACAAGGCAGGTTCCAATGGATGTATTTCCATTTGTTATAATCTATAGAATTGATGAGAAAAAAATAGTATTTTTAGCTGTTTTTGGAACAAATCAAAACCCCGTTAAAAAGGTTAGATGAAATTAAACTATAATGCAAAAACGTAACATACTTCTTCTTCATGGTGCAATTGGTTCAAAATCGCAATTAAGTGAAATGGCAAATCTATTGTCGAATGAGTTTAAAGTTTTTACTTTAGATTTTGACGGTCATGGAGCAAATTCTTCTGAAGAACCATTTTCAATACATTTATTTAAATCGAATGCATTAAATTTTATTAAATCAAATAAACTTGATTCAGTTTCAATTTTCGGGTATAGTATGGGTGGATATGTTGCTTTGCAGTTAGCAGCTGAATATCCAGAGTTTGTTGAAAGTATTTTCACTTATGGAACGAAATTCGACTGGAATGAAGAAGTTTCCGTAAAAGAATCATCAAAATTAAATCCTGAAATTATTGAGGAAAGATTTCCCGATTTTGCTAATGGATTAAAATCATTACATGGTCAATTGAATTGGAAAAATGTGTTGCATAAGACAGCTGCAATGATGATTCAAATGGGGAAAGCTGAAGAAAATCATATTGACTTTTCTAATATTAAATGTCCTTGCCTTTTATCTTGGGGTACAAATGATAAAATGGTAACTAAAACAGAAACGTTAGCAACTGTAAGTAAAATTAATAAATCTATTTTTTTTGAATTTGAAAATCAACCGCATCCAATAGAACAATTAGATTGCAGTATAGTTTCTGAATCAATATCGAGTTACTTTTTAAATTAGAAAGTAGTCACTAGAATTAACTTATTTTAAGGAATTTCATTCTCCTTTCTCAATTATTTCAATAAATTTGTAAATAATGAAATCGAGCAATAAAAAAGGAGTTCAAATTTTAGTGGAACAATGTATTTCACATGGAATGAAAAATTTAGTTTTTTCGCCAGGTTCTCGAAATGCACCTTTTATCATTGCTTTTGATGAACATCCTGATACAAAATGCGTTGTCATTCATGATGAAAGAAGTGCTGCTTTTTTTGCTATGGGAATGGCACAACAATTAAACGAGCCAGTTGGAATTGTTTGTACTTCAGGATCAGCAGTTTTAAATTATTACCCAGCCATTGCGGAAGCTTATTATCAATGTATTCCATTGGTTGCTATAACTGCAGATCGTCCATCTGAATGGGTGGATCAAGGTGATGGTCAAACGATTGTGCAAGACAATGTATTTCAAAATCATATTCGTTATTCAAAGACATTTTCAGAGGTTGTAAATACAGAAGATGATGTTTGGTATTTAGAACGAGAAATTTCTACTGCTTTCAATATTGGTAATGGAAATTGGAAAGGTCCAATTCATTTAAATATGAGTTTTAGAGAGCCTTTGTATGATGCAGAAGAAATTCAAAGTCAGAAAAGGAAAAAGATTAAAACGGTTAATTCAGATTTTCAGATTTCATTAAACGATAGTGTAGAACTCATTAATATTTGGGAAGATTCACCAAAGAAAATGATTATTTGTGGGCAAATGCCTGAGAATAAAGCATTGTTGAAACAATTGAAACAGCTTTCTGAAGATACTTCAGTTGTGATATTAGTTGAGAATTCTTCAAACTTAGTTGATCAAAACTTTGTTCATTGCATCGACCGTACGTTAAATTCAATTAAAGAGGAAGAATTAGAAGCTTTTGCACCGGATTTATTAATCACGATTGGTGGTGCAGTTGTTTCAAAAAGAATCAAAGCGTATTTAAGGAAATACAAGCCGAAACATCATTACAAGATTGGATTCGATTTTCCTTACATGGATACATATCAAAGTTTGACGCATACATATGAATGTGAACCGCATATTTTTATGTGGACCTTGAATCAATTGAACAATGATAAAAATGTTTCTATGTTTGGTTCAAAATGGAAACAAAAAGACTACTTGGTTCAAGCTAAATTACCTGAATTTTATTCAGATTTAGTTTATTCGGATTTGAAAGTATTTGAAGTTGTATTAGATTATTTGCCAGAAATGTCACATTTACACATGGCGAATAGTTCTGTTGTTAGGTATTGTCAATTATTCGATCCGATTCCAAGTATTCGTTATTGGACAAATCGAGGAACAAGTGGAATTGACGGTAGTTCGAGCACTGCTTGTGGTGCGGCGTATGTTACAAAAGATGAATTAAATGTATTAATCACAGGAGATGTTTCATTTTTCTATGATAGCAATGCTTTTTGGAATCAACATTTAACTTCCAACCTTCGAATCATCATGATAAATAATTCAGGTGGTGGGATTTTTAAAATTATTCCAGGTCCGGCTTCATCGAATCAATTAGATCATTATTTTGTTGCAGAACATAACTATTCAGCAGAATACATTTGTAAAGCATTTGGGATTGAATATATGAAAGCGAATTCAATTGAAGATATTGAAGAACAAATGGAAGAGTTTTATCAGATAAACGAAAATGGTCGACCGATTTTAATGGAAATCTTTACGCCATCCGATATAAATCATTTACTTTTACAAGATTATTTCGCAGAGCTTAAATAAATTTATTAGTGGATACAACTTTTTCACTCTTATTTCGTTTTGATACAATAAAATTATAATCTAATGAGACTATTATCACGTTTTCCTTTTGTTTCAATTCTAGGTATATCATTATTAATTTCTTGTAGTAAGTCTAAAGTAAAAGATCCTGTTGTTGCTCAAAAATCAATAAGTTGCTTATCATCTTCTTTAAGTGCAGGTGTGATTGTATTTTATCCATTTTCTAATGGTTCATTGAATGATTTTTCAGGAAATAATTGTCATCTTACAAATCAAACTTTAGCTAATTCATGTTCTGATAGGAATAATAATTCTAATTGTGCTTATCAATTTCATTACGGTACAAATTCTATTGATTTTTTAAAATTTGTAAATCCAACGTTTTTAAATTCTTTAGATAGTTATTCTGTTTCGTTATGGTATGAGGCTTTAGATACAAATAGAAGCGGAAATATTTATGAAACTTTAATAAGCAGAGATAGTGTTTTACAATGTCCTGATAGAATTGGGCAATGGTCAATAGGTTTGTTTGATTGTCGAAAAGCTGTATTTGGAAGATTTAATTCAGTTTGGGATAATAATGTAATCTCATATTTAGATTGTCATTTAGAATTGAAAGCAAGAACAGGTAGCTGGCATCACTTAGTTGCGACATTTAATAAAAACAATAATTATGAAATGAAAATATACAGGGATGGTATGCTACAAAATTTTAAAAATGGAATTGTAAGCTGTGGTCAAAATAATAATCCAGTAACTGTTCAAGATATTGGAGATTTATTTATCGGTTATAAATTTAATGGCAAAATAGATGATATTATTATTTATAATTATTCTATTTCTCAAAATATAGTTCAACAATTGTTCAATTTACAAACGTGTTGCGCTGATTAAAAAAAAGTATACTTTTGCATTAAATACTAATAAAAATGGATTTTTCAATATTATTTACAACCACAGGTCTTTTTTACCTTTTTGTATTGTCACTTTTAGAAATTGTTTTAGGAATCGATAACATCATTTTTATTTCTATAATTACAGATAAACTACCTATTAAAAAACAACGAATCGCTCGAAATGTTGGTTTGTCTATGGCTTTAATCGTTCGATTGTTTTTGTTGAGTATTGCAGCAATGATCATGGCGATGACAGATCCAATTTTCCCGGATACAAAAATTGAATTTTTAAAAGAGTTTTCGGGGCAGAGTGTAGTTTTGTTAATTGGTGGTTTGTTTTTGATTTACAAAAGCACACACGAAATGCATAGTACTGTAAAAGGACATAATGTTGATTCAGCGAAAAAGAAAGAAAAATTATCCGCTGTGATTATGCAGATTGTAATGGTGGATATTGTATTTAGTTTTGATTCAATCATTACTGCAATCGGTATGACAAATGGTATATCTCATGAAACACATGGAAATCCAATGATCATTATATACATGTCGGTAATTATTTCAATGATTATCATGTTGATTTTTGTGAAACAAATTAGTGACTTTATCAATAATCGACCTACAATTAAAATGATCGCATTGGCTTTTTTAGTTACGATTGGGGTTGTGTTATTGGCTGAAGCTTTCGGTCAAGAGGTTCCAAAAGGATATATTTATTTTGCGATGGTTTACGCATTGATTGTTGAGTTTATCAATATTCGTATGCGAAAAAACAAAGGAGAAAAAGAAATGTAATATGACAAAAAGTGAAGCGCTTTTGTTTTTTCCTTTTGATGAATCAGAAGAAGAAATAGAAGAGGTGTATGAAAGTTTATTGTTTGAATACAAGCTTTTTTTTCAATCCAAAGTTCCAATTAGAAAGGTTTTTAATTCTAAAATTCAAAAATTAAAAAAAATGCATGAAGCATTTTTGGTTTTAGGAGGTCAGATTGAGAGCGCTATTTTTGAATTAGATTTGAAATTAACGAATGGATCAATGTTAGATTTGTTCAATCAATATCAAAGACTTAGGAATTCTATTAAAGTTCAATTGTTGTCAGTCGAAAATGCTGTTGAATTAGAAAAAATAGTTAATCATTACCTTCTTTTAGAAGAGATGTATAGAGACTATTGGCCTCAGATAGAGTTAGATGGAGAAGAGCAAATTTCTGTAAGTGTTGAACCGGATTCTATGTCGCTACTTAAAGCTTTAAAGGAATTGGAGGGAGAACAAATTTGTGATTTTAGTCAATTACACAGCAAATCTGCTGAAAAAATAGAAAACAATTCGTTAAATATCATTTTGATGGAGGCGAAACGATTATCTTTGTTGAGAAAAATGGATGAACATGAGTGAAGAAGATGTTTACGAAAAATTAAGAGCACAATTAGATTTACAAGAATGGCCGGATGTTTACTTGTTTAAATTCATCGTCCCAAATTCTTCTGAGAATTTAGCTAAAGCAACAGCTTTATTTAATGATACTTCTGAAATTACATTGCATGAATCAAAAACAGGTAAATTTGTGAGTGTTGGAGCAAAAGAAATGATGTTAGATGTTGATTCTATCATTAATATATATAAAGAGGCAGCAAAAATTAATGGACTAATAGCGTTATGATGATTTTAATGGGTTATTCAATTAGTAAGGTTTTAATCGGAATGCTTTGGGTTTCGTTAGGCTTATTAATTGTTGTTGTGTTATATAGAAGGATTCTTGCTCATTTGCAAAAAGGAAGAGCGGTTCCTGAAGATTATTGTGTTTTGTATAGTTTGGATGTAGATCCAGCGTCGGGTGAAATTGAATTTTATTTCACTACTAAAACAAAAAGAAATGTCGTGTTTCAATTGTTGAATGATGATTTGTCAGTCTTAAAAGTTTTATACGACAAAGAGACTAAAGAAGGTGGGCAAATTATAAGATTTGATTCTGCTACTATTGAAAATGGTAATTATTACTTTCAAATAGTGACAGAGAATCAAAAAACAATGAAAAAGTTTTCGGTATTGAATTGAATTTAGGATGTCAATTTGACAGCATTTTTTATGTTGGCAAAATAATTGATTCCTAAGAAATAGAATTATCTTTGAACTTAAGATAGAATATAAAATATAAATAAAACATATTATGGCAGTAGAAATTACAGACGCAAACTTCGAAGAGTTAGTATTAAAATCAGACAAACCAGTTGTTGTTGATTTTTGGGCAGAATGGTGTGGACCATGTAGAATGGTTGGTCCAGTAATCGACGAGATGCATAAAGAGTACGAAGGTAAAGCAATTATCGGAAAGGTAAATGTAGATGAGAATCCAGGAGTATCTGCTCAATTTGGAGTTAGAAATATCCCTACGATTTTATTTATCAAAAATGGTGAAGTTGCAGATAAATCAGTTGGTGCAGTTCCAAAAGCACAATTGGCAGCGAAATTAGATGCAATTTTGTAAGAAATAATCTTTTTAGATGAAAGGGTTTCGGTTTTCGAAACCCTTTTTTTTGCTTGAAAATGATTGATTTTCGAATGAAAAATAACTGTTATCTATAAAAATCCACCGTCTGCCGATATTCCAATTTCTATTATCCTAATTCTTTTTCTTTTTCGTACTTTTGCAAACAAAATTATTGAATATGGATTCTTGGTTGAAACGTTTAAAATATTACGGTATAGGATTTGGAATGGGGTTGATTTTTGTCATCTTCTTTTTTCAAAACAGAGGGTGTTCTTGGTTGCCAGATAACCGTGTTAAAAATTCTATTTTAGATCGTGTATTAGTTCTGCCTGAGAAAGATGCTGTGAAAATGCAAAAATTGGGTTTAACTGAAAAAGAATTAACGCAAGTATTAAACGATGGTGATGTTTTGTTTGAAGAAAGTGTCAAAAAAGGAAATCCAAAAGTTTATGCTGTTGAAAAAGAATTTGAAGGTAAAGGAAAATTAAAATTCTTTTATACGCTTCCAAATGAAAGTTTTATTTCTGAAATTCATTTGACAGAATCTTCAGCTAAACAAGTGAAGAATACAAAAAATGGGACAGGTAAATTAATTAGTTTTCCGAAAGATGATGATTTGGTTTATCCTGATTCTGCTGCAAATGTAACGTGTCAACAATCAGTTTTACAATTGATTAACCCAAGAGATATTTTGAAATTAATTAAGAAATCGGGTAAGATTGATTTTTCTAAATCGTTTTTAAAAGCAAATCCTAAACCGGAACATTACATTGTTTTCACGGATAAAAAAGGAAGAGAAATAGGTTCGAATGTTATTTGGTATAAAAACAAATTAAACATTACAAATTTCGTTTTACCTTTTAAATCAATTTGTAAATAACGTTCTTCAACCAACGTTGTTAATAAATCAATCGTTTTGGTCTATTATTGAACAAGACTTTTTTTAATTTTGAAGTATGGAATTTTCAGCGCATCAAATTGCAGGCATATTAAACGGTGAAATAGTTGGTAATCCTGACGTTTCAGTTAGCGGTTTATCTAAGATAGAAGAGGGGACAGAAGGGACCTTGTCTTTTTTGTCAAATCCTAAATACGAAGAGCATATTTATTCTACAGGTGCATCAATTTGCATTGTGAATCATACGTTTACACCATTGAAAACCTTACCAGAATCATTGACGTTGGTAAAAGTGGAGAATGCATACGCTTGTTTCGCAAAATTACTTGAATTCTACGATCAAATGCGTAGAAAACAACCTAGAATAGAATCTCCATCTTACATTTCGACTTTAGCAAGTGTTGGAGAAGATTTATATTTAGGAGCTTTTGGTTACATTGGTGATGGAGCTAAAATCGGAAATAATGTTGTTATTTATCCGCATGTTTATGTTGGAGAAAATGTTGTTATTGGTGATAATACGGTCTTACATCCAGGTGCAGTAGTTTATGCTGACTGCGTGATTGGAAAAAACTGTGTTATACATTCAGGAGTGAAAATTGGATCTGATGGTTTTGGTTTTGCTCCAAATGAAGATGGTGAATACCAAAAAGTTCCTCAAATTGGAAATGTAATCATTGAAGATAATGTTGAAATAGGTTCTAATTCAACAATCGATAGAGCAACTTTAGGTTCAACAATTATTCGTAAAGGTGTGAAATTGGATAACTTAGTTCAAATTGCACACAATGTTGAAATAGGGAAAAACACAGTAATGGCTGCTCAAGTTGGAGTTGCTGGATCTGCAAAAATAGGAGAAAGGGTTCAAGTTGGAGGTCAAGCTGGAATCAGTGGACATCTTCACATTGCTGATGGAACACAAATCGTAGCTCAATCAGGAATTCCTTCTACAGTGAAAAAAGCACAAGTATTAATGGGGTCTCCAGGGATTCCGTTAGAAGATTATAAAAAATCATATTTTGGATTTAGAAAATTACCTTTTATTTTGACAAAAATCCAAGAGTTTGACAAGAAATTTAAAGAATTAACCAATAAATAGAACATGGCTGAAAAGCAACGCACATTAAAAGAAGCAATCGTTTTTGAAGGAATAGGTCTTCATACTGGAGAAAAAGTAACATTAGAAATTTGTCCAGCTCCAGAAAATCACGGATATAAATTTCAACGTGTTGATTTAGAAGGTCAACCTATTATTAAAGCGGATGCTGATTTAGTGGTTGCAACAGATCGTGGAACTACATTGGAACAAAATGGAGCGAAAGTTTACACAACTGAGCACGTTTTGGCGGCACTTTACGGAATGCAAGTTGATAATGCGTTGATCAAAGTAAATGCTCCTGAAATCCCTATTATGGATGGAAGTTCTTTGTTGTTTGTTCAAGGAATTGAAAAAGTTGGTTACCAAGAACAAGAAGCTGACAGAGAATATTATGAATTAACAGAGAATATTCCTTGGGAAGATTTAGAAAAAGGAACTGAGTTTTTAGCTATTCCTTATCCTGAATACAGAATCACTGTAATGGTTGATTACAATTCTCCAGTTTTAGGAACGCAACACGCACATATTTATAAATTAGACGAATTCAAAGACAACATTGCAAAATGTAGAACATTTGTTTTCTTGAGAGAATTAGAATTCTTAGCTAAAAACAACCTAATTAAAGGTGGAGATTTAGATAATGCAATCGTATTAGTTGATAGAACAGATGTAAGTCAAGAAGAGTTAAATCGTCTAGCTAAAATGCTTGGTAAAGAAGAATTGAAAATTTCTTTAGATGGTATTGGTGTTTTAAATAGTACAAAATTACAGTTTGAAAACGAGCCAGCTAGACATAAATTATTAGATATTATTGGTGATTTAGCGTTGATTGGAAAACCAATTAAAGCACATATTTTAGGAGCTCGTCCAGGTCACTCAGGAAATGTTCGTTTTGCTAAAGTATTGAAAGAACATTTCAAACAAAAAGAAAAAGAAGGTAAAAAGTTCGATTTAACGAAAGAGCCTTTATATAATATCAACGATATTGAAAAAATGTTGCCTCACCGTTACCCATTTTTATTAGTGGATAAAGTAATGGAGATCACAGAAGATTCAATTATCGGTGTGAAAAACATTACAATGAATGAACCTCAATTTACAGGACATTTCCCAGGTAACCCAGTTTTCCCAGGAGTTCTTCAGATTGAAGCAATGGCTCAAATTGGTGGTGTTTTTGCTTTAAGTAAAGTTGATGAGCCACATTTATACTCGACTTATTTCATGAAAATTGATAATGTGAAATTCAAACAAAAAATCATCCCTGGTGATACAATTGTGTTTGAATTGAACTTACTTTCTCCGATCAGAAGAGGATTAGTGAACATGGGTGGTAAAGCTTATGTAAACGGTAAAGTGGTAATGGAAGCTGAAATGCTTGCACAAGTTGTTAAAGATAAAGAATAGTATGGTAAATAATTTAGCAAGTGTTTCTCCAAATGCTACTATTGGAGAAAATGTTGAAATAGGACCATTTACAACAATACATGAAGATGTAGTTATTGGTAAAGGAACTAAAATTCATTCAAATGTTTCAATTTATCCAGGGACTAGAATTGGTGAAAATTGTGAAGTTTTCCCTGGTGCTGTTATTGGAGTTATTCCTCAAGATTTAAAATTTGGAGGTGAATATACAACTGTTGAAATTGGCGATAATACGACGATTAGAGAACATGTAACTATACATAGAGGTACAAATGATAAATTAGCAACTAGAATTGGTTCTAATTGTTTGTTAATGACATATGTTCACGTTGCACACGATTGTCAAATTGGTAACAATGTGATTTTAGCCAGTTATGTTGGATTATCTGGACACGTAATTATAGATGATTTTGCAATTTTAGAAGGTACAGTTGTTGCTCAACAATTTGTTCATGTCGGAGCGCACACATTTATTGGTGGAGCTTCTTTAATCCGAAAAGATATCCCACCATTTATTAAAGCGGCTAGAGAACCTCTAACATTTGCAGGAGTAAATTCTATTGGAATCAGAAGAAGAGGTTTTACAGATGAACAAGTACGTGAAATAGAAGATATTTACCGTATTATCTATGTTCAAAACAACAATATTTCAAAAGGTATTGCAGCCGTAAAAGAAACTTTAGCAGATTCGGATATTCAAAAAATGATTTTAGGATTCATAGAAACATCTGATAAAGGTGTAATCAGAGGCTTGAATTAGTCAATTATTGCTTTTATATTTGAAAAAACGTTAAGACCCTATGTTATCAAAGAAGACCAAGTACGCAATTCATGCATTGACCTATTTAGCTCAAAAAGATGCTTCTAGTCCAACTTTAATTGTAGAAATAGCGAAAGAAGCAAATATTCCAAGAAAATTTTTAGAAACGATTTTGTTGGATTTGAAAAAAAGTGGTCTTGTAGGTTCTAGAATGGGGAAAGGTGGAGGTTATTTCACGAGAGTTAGCCCTTCTGAAATGAAACTTTCTTTGATTATACGTCTTTTTAACGGTCCAATTGCGATGTTGCCTTGTGCAAGTTTAAATTACTATGAAAAGTGTGAAGAATGTACAGATGAAGTTACTTGTGGTTTAAGACATGTAATGGCTCAAGTGAGAGATGAAACACTTAAAATTTTAGAAAATAAATCAATTCAAGATATTTTAGATAATGAAGGTATTTTAAACTTTCAGGCATCTATTGCTGAACAGTAATTGATTTCAGAATATAAAAAGAACTCCTCAGGCATATTGTTTAAGGAGTTTTTTTGTTAATGTGAATTTTACTTTGATTAAATCAATCATTTCTGTGTTAGTTTCTTTATTTTTGTCGAAAATTGAAAGGCGTGTTTAATAGAGCAGAAGTAGTAGAATTAAAAATTACAGATTAT
>CANGHX010000046.1 GCA_947453715.1 Flavobacteriales bacterium
AGCTAAAAACTTATTAAACAAGGTTGCTCATTGGTGTGAAGAAGATGCTGAGTTTAAAGAGCAATTTGACGCTTTGATTAACAAATAAAAAAATTAAAGATTAATTTAGAAATCCCGCGATTTAATAAAATTGCGGGATATTTTATTTTTATAGTTTATTATAAAATTGAAACAGATGACTACAAATACAGACTATCTAGAAATCAACAAAAACTCTTGGAACAAAAGAACGGAAATTCATATAACCTCTGAATTTTATGATGTTGAAGGATTTATAAAAGGTAAAAGTTCGTTAAATGAAATCGAATTAGGAATTTTTCCTGACTTAAAAGGTAAAAAAGTATTGCATTTACAATGTCATTTTGGTCAGGACTCAATTTCCTTGTCTAGAATGGGAGCAAAAGTTACAGGTATTGATTTGTCCGATAAAGCTATTGAAAGTGCGATAGATCTCAATAAAACATGTAATACAGACGCAGAATTCATTTGTTGTGACATTTATGATTTACCAAATCACTTAAATGAACAATTCGACTTCGTTTTCACGAGCTATGGAACAATTGGATGGTTACCAGATTTGAATAAATGGGGAAAAGTAATCTCTACATTTTTAAAACCTAGCGGTCAATTCATATTTGTTGAATTCCATCCAGTAGTTTGGATGTTTGATGATAACTTCGATAAAGTAGGTTATAATTATTTAAACACAGGTGAGATCATCGAAACAGCAAGTGGAACGTATACAGATTTAAACGCACCTATAACCCAAGATTATGTTTGCTGGAATCATGGTATAGCAGAAGTTCTGATGGGACTTATCAATAATGGTTTAGAAATTAATTCAATGGAAGAATATGACTTCTCCCCATACAACTGTTTCAATGATACTGTCGAAGAATATGCACCAAAAAGACATCGCGTAAAGCATTTTGAGAATAAAATACCAATGGTTTATTCAATTGTTGCTTCGAAGAAATAGAATGTTTAATGGGGGAATTTTGGATAATGGATTTTGGATTTCAAAATTAAGGCTCCCAGCTCAGCGGAATCTGGGTCAATTAATCTTTATAACTTCAGGTTTAACTGTTTCATCAATATGATTACTACCACCATTAGTTAATTCTGAAATATTCATATAAATAGATGTTTTTTTGCTTTTAAAAGAGAATATTGTAATAATTTCTAATTTTTTATTCAATTCAATTATTAAAGCAATAGGCATCTTTTTATTGAAAATTGTATCATTTTTTATAGAATAATTTTCCCCTTTTCCAAATTCTAAAAAATCTCCTGAACCTATATTTCCACCTTGTTCAAGTTGCCAAATATTTTTAGAAACATAATCGTTATCAATTCTATTACATGATAATATTATTAAAATTAAAATAAAATAATGACTATTTTTTATCACTTTAATGATAATTTGATCCAACTTTTTCTCCATTTTATAACCACCCGACCATTTAAATAAAACAAACATTTTTAAAATTATTTTTTCTGTGTTACAATGGTTGCTCCAATCCATCAAACCGCTGGATTTGAAATTAACACAAGATTTACTTCATAGCTGCTTCCCGGTGTGCAAATCCAGCCGAGCGAGGGAGCAGTTTAAAATCAAAAAAAAAGCTATCTAATTCGATAGCTTTTAAAATCAAATAGATTCAAATTAAATAAATTAATAAACAATGACTTTTCCAAAATGATATAAGGCATTAGGTTTTCCAGAATACTTAAATCCTCTTATAGAATTATTATTTATAAAAACATTATTTATTTCTTCATCAAGACTAAATTTATCTTTTAATAAATAATTATTCATCATTTCTACAATATTTATAGTATTATATGTTTTTGTTTTTCCAGTTGAAGACAACACACTAGAAGTTTTTTTATCCACCTGAAATCCTAGAATATAATCATTTTCATTATTAAAATAAAGATGATTTTCACTTTTAAATTTTTCAATGTTCTTAAATTTTAAATCTAAAATTGGGTCTAAATCCTCATCTTGATTTGATTTTTTAAATACTAGATATCCATCATTTACAGTTTTATTAATTTCATTTGAGTAATAAGATAAAATATACATTTCTCCCTTTTGATCAAATTTAATGTTAAAATACTGAGATAAGGAAGGTGAATAATAAGTTGTATTCCCTTTACTTGTAACAATACTATAACTTAGTAATGTATTATCAAAAGTATTATTAGCTTCTATCAATTGATTTTTTGAACTTAAATTATAGCCTTCAAAATTGACATTAAATTCACTTTTATTTATCTCTGAAAAATTTTCAAAATCAATTGATTGAACATCAAATTTTATGGTAGAATTAAGTAAGCTAGGTTGAATACAGAAAAATTCATTATTATTAGTGTAAAATTTAGGCAATCCTAATTGCACCTTGTTATATAAATTCTTATCCCATTTAATATCAAATTCAGATACATCATAACTAAAGTCTTCATCAATTTTAATAATATAAAATTTTGAATCTCCTTTTTGAATTACTACTAATAAATGATTTTTTGTAGCACAATAATATGAGACTGTTAACTCGCTTATTTTTTCATTTAATGAAGATAATTTATCTGTAAATTTGATAGTTTTACTTTCTAATTTACCTTTATTATCAAGTCTATAAATATTTAAAAAGTCTTCTTTCGAAGTCTTACCTGTCAATGCTACTTTATCAAATGGAAAATTTAGATAATAAGAATAATTAGATTCTTCATTCCAAATTGATCCACCTGAAAAATTATATGGATCGACTTTCGTATCCCAAATTAATTTTCCTGATTTATCAAAATATTGAAATTTTCGATATTTTGGAATAACAGCAATTGTTTGAGTTTCTACAACTCCTAAAAATCCATCACCCCATGGAGCGAATTTTTCAAAACAACCATTATCAGCTTTAATATTAACTTGTGAGAAAGAACTTAAAACAGATATAAATAAAAATAGAATTAGGTTTAATAGTTTATTTGACATTTTTACTTTTAATTTTAATTAACACTATATAAATCATAAAATACTCCTGCACCGATAATCATAAAATTCAGATTATTGTTATTATTCAAAGGAATATTATATTCAAATCGTAATCCAATATCTTTACCTTGTTGATTTTTAGTAAAACCTGCTTGAAAACATAAACTATTCAATGTAATATTATCTAATACATACATTGTACTTTGGATATCTGCAGTATGATAAATAGAGTATATACCATGATTAATACCTGCTCCAATAAAACCTCCAAATCTAGATCGTGAATTCTCTGAAGAATGATTTCCAAAGTTTATTTGAAAAAGCAATGGAACTTCAATTGCAATTGGTCTTTTATTTACAATCATGGCTCCTGTTGATTTAGAAAAAGATGTGCAAAAAGTTGGATATAAACTTAATCCTACTGATAAATTATCATTTAACAAATAATCAAGTCTAGGATTATAGGTTAATCCTACAAATGATTTTGCATTACTAAAAGTGTTTGCTCCAGCAACATATTCATCACTTCTCCCATGGATTGTAGTCATTCCCAAAGAATGATTAAAATCTACTTGAGAAAGACTAAAAAAACTAATAAAATAAAGTGATAGATTAAAAAATGATTTCATAAAAATATGATTTAAAAGTGATTAAATATTTAATTAAAAATTACAAAAATTTATACTGAGATAAAACCAAACCTCCAACTAAGATAGTCAAAGCACAAATACTTAAAACCACCACTTGCAAAGATGGAATTTCAATTTTCTCTTCAGAAACATCCTCTTTTTGGAAAATAGCGATGATAGTTTTTAAATAGTAATAAACTCCTATTCCTGAATTTGCAATTGCAACAATCACTAAAATTGGGTATTGAGTAAAAGCTTCTGAGAATACTAAATATTTACCAAAGAAACCAATTAACGGTGGTACACCTGCTAATGATAATAATGATAATACTGCTACAGCTGCCAAGAACGGACTTCTTTTTGCTAATCCTTTAAAGGCATCAATTTTATCTTCGTCATCATTTAACAATTGAGCAATTGTTACCAATGCAATGATTGAGAATCCATAACCGAATAAATACACCCATAAATTAGCTTCTGAATTACTACTTACTGTAATAATTGTCAATAATGCATATCCAACGTGTGTAATACTAGAATAAGCTAATAAACGTTTAAAATGAACTTGGCTTAGTGCTGATAAGTTACCTATAAACATTGTTACAACTGCTAATACCATAATCGCTGGTGCCCAAAATCCGTGAACTTCAGGAAAAGCAACATTGAATATTTTATAAAATGCTCCGAAAGCTCCTAACTTAACAACTGCAGCCATAAAACCAGTTACAGTGTTTGGTGAACCTTCATAAACATCTGGACTCCAAAAATGAAATGGTGCTGCACCTACTTTAAATAAGAATGAAGCTAAAATCAATAAGATACCAACGTATAAGATTGAAGATTGACCCGTTTCACTTGCAGTTGAAATAGCTGTAGCAATTTCAGTTAATTTGAAAGATCCAGTTGCTCCATAAGTCCAAGCGATACCAAAAAGTAAAACACCTGTTGCGAAAGCTCCCATTAAGAAATATTTCAAAGAAGCTTCACTAGAACGTAAATCGCTTTTCTTCGTTCCTGCCATAACATAGATTGGAATAGATAGGATTTCTAAACCTAAGAAAAACATAAACATATCTGTAAATGCTAACATACAAACAGCACCAACTAATGAAAATACCATTAATGAAATATACTCACCTGTATGTTCTGGTTGTTTACTGTAAATGTTATACCCTACTAGAATTGAAAACAATCCAAAAATACAAACAGCAATCGAATATAAAATTGCTGAATTTGTAAATTCTAACCCTTCGTATGAAAATAACGTAACTGGATTATTCCATTGTGCAATAAATAAACCAATTGCAGCAAGAATACCGATTGAAGAAGTTAACAACACCAAAATTGGCTTTTTAGTAAAAGCAACAAAAAGTGAAATTAAACCACTTAAAAAAATGACAATTAGAGCGTCCATATTACTTAATGATTGTATTTGAAATTTTATAAGATTCTAATAATTGATCGATACTTGGTCCTACTGTATCAATGATCATTTGTGGACAAACACCAACAATCACAATAATAGCCATGATAATGAAATAAGCTAACCATTCATTCCAAGTTAAATCTTCAAAAGAAGCCATTTTAGGAGCACCATACATACTTAATTGGTAAGCTCTCAATGTATAAACAGCACCTAAAACCAAAGTTGTACCAGCAATTAAACCAACAACCCAATGGTAAGAATAAAGACCTTTTAATAATAAAAACTCTCCAATGAATCCACTTGTAAATGGAACAGAAACAGAAGCTAAAGCCAAAGCAGCAAACATAAATCCGAACTTAGGAGCTAATTTTGCTACTCCTCCTAATTCTTCTAATTTACGTGTGCCCATTCTTTTTTCTAAAATATCTACCGATAAGAATAAACCAACTGCTACCAAACTGTGATTGAACATTTGAATCAAAGCAGCTGTTAAGTTTTCTTTATCAAAAATGATAATACCTGCAGCAATTAAACCAACGTGAGAAATGGAAGCGAATGCAAATAAACGTTTCATATCAGATTGTTTAATCGCAATTACACCTGCGTAAACAACTCCAATAATTCCTAATACAATAATTGGATATTGGAAATCATTTAATGCTTCTGGAGCTAAAGGTACCATCCAACGAATCATTCCGTATAATGCCATTTTTAACATCAAAGCAGATAATAACATTGTTCCAGCCATTGGAGCTGTACTATAAGTACTCGGCTGCCATGTATGGAAAGGAAATAATGGAATTTTAATAGCAAATGCTAAAAAGAAACCTCCGAAAATCCAAAAAGCAACTTTTGAACTTAATTCAACCGCCATTAAATCTTCAATTGCAAAACTTGTTGCATATGATTTAATCGCAATCAATGATGCTAACATAGCTAATGATCCAACAAATGTATAGATGAAGAATTTTGTTAATGTACGTTTACGATCTGATCCTCCAAATGATAACGCGATAATGAAAATCGGAATCAATGAAATTTCCCAGAAAATGTAAAACAACAAACCGTCCATTGAAGTGAAAACTCCTAAAAGTGCAGCTTGCATTAAGAATAACATCGCAGTAAACAACTTGTTTTGAGCAACTTCTCTATTGAAATTACTTAACAAAATAATGAACGTAATCACATTTGTTAAAATAATCATAAACAATCCGATTCCGTCGTAACCCATTTTAGAAGTAAATCCAAAATTATTTTGAGCTAATTCGAAAAAAGTAACTGCTTGTCCACCGTTTTGTTGAAACTTACATACAAGTACACATGTTAATATGACTGAAGCAAGTCCTCCCACTAAACCGAAAACACGAACTACTTTACCTGGTACAAACAAGGCAAGTAATGCAAATAAACTAGGTATTAATAAAATTTCCAAAACGTTATATTTTTACAAGATAATAAACTACCAAACCGATGATTCCAAAAACCATCCACAACAAATACCATTCTGTACGACCAGTTTGAATCTTTTTAACTAAATCTCCAGATTTTCCAATTGCTTTTGCTGCTCCTAAAACAATATTGTTTAGAATAACAATTTCAATTAATTGGTGAGCTAATTTAGATAAAGCCTCCATTGGTCTAACAAACAAGAAATCATAGATTTCATCTAAGTACAACTTATTTGCAGATAATTTAGCCCAACCTGTTAACTGACTATCTTCAACTGGTAAGCTTTTCTTTTTAACATAAATTGAATATGCACCAATTAAAGCAACTAATGTTAAAATAGAAGCTGTTGCCATCAATGTAATCAACGAACCATTATCAACATGTAATTCTTCAATTTTATCTAATCCCATAACGTTATGGTTTAAGAAATGTGAGAACCAATGTTTACCTGGTAAATTTAAAGCTCCACCAATAACAGATAATACAGCTAATACCATCAACGGAATTGTCATATTGTAAGGACTTTCATGTAAATGACTTTTTGCATGATCAGAACCTCTGAATTCACCATGGAAAACAACAAAGTATAATCTAAACATATATACTGCCGTCAATAATGCACTGAAAGCCAAAGCTCCATAAATTAATGGATTGTGATGTAAAGCGTGTGCTAAAATCTCATCTTTAGAAAAGAAACCTGATAAGAATGGAAAACCTGAAATAGCTAATGTTCCAATTAAAAAAGTAATATGAGTAATTGGAATAAATTTCTTCAAACCACCCATTTTACGAATATCTTGTTCATCAGACATTGCGTGGATTACACTACCAGAACCTAAGAATAACAATGCTTTAAAGAAAGCGTGTGTTGTTACGTGGAAAATTGCAGCTGTGTAAGCTCCCATTCCTAAAGCAACAAAAATGAAACCTAATTGAGATACTGTAGAATAAGCCAATACTTTTTTGATATCGTTTTGACGCATTGCAATAAAAGCAGCTACCAATGAAGTTGCTAAACCAACATACAACATGATATCTTGTGTCAATTGAGCTCCTGGAGCTTCAAATAAGAAATTAGAACGAACAACTAAGAAAATACCAGCTGTTACCATTGTTGCAGCGTGAATCAATGCAGAAACAGGCGTTGGTCCCGCCATTGCATCTGGTAACCAAGTAAACAATGGAATTTGAGCAGATTTACCAGTTGCACCAACAAATAAACAGAATGTAATTCCGAATAACATCCAATTAGAAGGAGATAATTCAGCCAATTTTGCTGCTACTTCAGTATATTCTAACGTTCCAAATGTTGCTAATAACAAGAAAAGACCGATTAATAAACCTAAATCCCCTATTCTATTCATGATAAATGCTTTTCTAGCAGCTAAACCATTTAATAATCCTTTGTTTTCATCGCTATAATGGAAACCGATTAATAAATAAGAACAGATTCCTACACCTTCCCATCCAAAGAATAACATGAAATAGTTACTTCCTAGGATTAGGATTAACATTGCGAAGATAAATAAGTTTAAGTAAGTAAAGAATTTGTAATAACCTTTATCATGACTCATATATCCCATAGAGAATAAGTGAATCAAAGATCCAATTCCAGTTACAATTAACGTCATCCAGATAGATAAATCATCCACTAATAATCTAGCAAATAATGAAAAGTCATCTAAACGAATAACAGTAAATAAGTTTATTGTAGTTGCTTCATTCAATTGAAAGAAAACATTCAATGCTAAAAAGAAAGAAACAAACATAACGGCTGTCGCGATTGATCCAACTACCATTTTTGGTAATCGTTTTCCAAGAACGCCGTTTATGATACCACCTATTAAAGGAAGTAAAATAATCAGAGGTACTAATTGTTCAATTTTCATGCGAATTAACCTTTAAGTTTATTAAATATGCTAATATCAACCGAACGAGCATTACGGTAAATCAATACTAAAATTGAAAGACCTACAGTTGCTTCTGCGGCAGCTACGACCATAATAAAGAAGACAAATATTTGAGCGTCTGCTTTTCCAAAGTAAGTTGAAAATGCTACTAACAATAAATTTACTGCGTTCAACATTAATTCAATACACATCAATACGATGATGGCGTTTTTACGGACTAATACTCCGACAACACCGATCACGAATAAAATCGAAGAAAGTATTAAGTAATACTCCATCGATAATCCTGATTCAAAAATAGTTGCTAATAACATCTTAATCGATTATTTGTTTATCACGTTTTGCTAAAAGAACCGCTCCAACCATTGCTGCAATGAACAATACCGAAGAAATTTCAAAAGGCAATACATAATCAGTGAATAATACTTTCCCCAAATTTTTAACTAAACCTTGATCTGCATTCACAACTGTTGAAGGATCGATTAGACTTGCTTTTTTTATTGCTGATATAAAAACAGTTAAAAGTCCACCACCTGCAATTGCTGCTGCTAATTTCATAAAGATTGAACTTTTAGGTTCTGTTTCTTTACTCAAATTCAACATCATCAATACGAATAGGAATAATACCATAATTGCACCCGCATAAACGATAATATTTACTATCGCAACAAATTGTGCATTTAATAATATGTAATTTGCTGAAATCATGAAGAATGTTACTATTAAGTATAACACACTTCGAACTGGATGCGTGCTAAGAATCACCATTAAAGCTGACCCAAGCGTTAAGCCTCCTAAAATATAAGCTACTGTAACTATATCCATTATATCTTACGTTTTCCTGTAAATTGTCTTGCAGAAATATCGATACGAGCATCAACTTTTTCTACCAAACGATCTTTACCATAAATAAATTCACCTCTTTCGAAATTTGTAGGAACAATTCTGTCTGTCAAGAAAATTGCTTCTTTCGGACATGCTTCTTCACACAAACCACAGAAAATACATCTCAACATATTAATTTCATACGTTTCAGCATATTTTTCTTCTCTGTATAGACCTTCTTCTCCTTTTTCTCTTTCGTTAGCCGTCATTGTGATAGCTTCAGCAGGACAAGCTACAGCACATAATCCACATGCTGTACAGTTTTCTCTACCTTCTTCGTCTCTTTTTAATACATGCATTCCTCTGTAAACAGGAGCGAATTTTTTCGTCTCTTCAGGATATTTTAATGTATTATTTTTACGAAATAAGTGTTTGAAAGTAATCAACATACCACCTAATATAGCTGGTATATAAAGCTTTTCCATGAATGAAAGCTTTTTGTTGGAAACTAACTTACTTCTATTTGATAAACTTTGCATAGTTAACTTTTTGGAATATTATTTATTAAACCAACCATTGTAAGCTGCAATAACAACTGCAGTAATCAATAAATTTACTAAAGCGATTGGAATCATTTTCTTCCATCCTAAGTGCATTAATTGATCATATCTGAAACGTGGTAATGTCCAACGAATCCACATGAATACAAAAATGAAGAAGAATATTTTAGCAAAAAATGCTAAAGTTCCAATAATTGCTAATGTATTTCCTGAGAAAGCATCCATTCCTGGGAAATTGTACCCTCCAAAGAATAAAGAAGCAATTACAGCAGATGAAATAAACATATTGATGTATTCAGCAAAAAGGAAAAAACCTAATTTCATTGAACCATATTCCGTATGATATCCACCGATTAACTCACTTTCACATTCTGCTAAATCAAATGGAGCTCTATTACATTCTGCTAAAGCACAAACAAAGAAAATTAAAAAGGCTACCGGTTGTTTGAAAACAAACCATCCCATTCCATGTTGTGCATCTACTATATCACGAAGACTTAAACTTCCTGACATCATAACAATCGTAATTACAGAAACACCCATTGCTAATTCATAAGAAATCATTTGCGATGAAGCTCTAATTGCACCAAATAAAGAGTATTTGTTATTAGATGCCCAACCACCAATCATAATTCCATAAACACCAATCGAAACAAATCCCATGATGAATAAGATACCAACATTTACATCAGCAACTTGTAAAACGATTGTTCTACCAAAAGCTTCAAAATTTGGTCCCCAAGTAATAACTGATCCAGTCATTAATGCAGTAAACATGGCAATTCCTGGTCCTAAGATAAATAACCATTTATCAGAGTTTAAAGGAATAAAATCTTCTTTGAAGAACATTTTAGTACCATCAGCTAATGGTTGAAGAATCCCCCACTTACCTGCTCTATCTGGACCGATACGATCTTGAAACCATGCAGCAACTTTTCTTTCAAGATAAGTTGAATACATAGCAATTAACAAAGTAATTGAAAACAATGCAACTACTAAGATTAATTTTTCTATTAATAAACCTCCATCCATTATTTCAAGTTTTTAGTTGAATCATTTAACGGATTTGGCTTATCGTAATGTCCTTGAGAGATAACTGAAGTTCTTTTTAATTTTAAAGGTTCTTCAATTGTCCATTTAGAAACGTCTTTTTTATCGTAACGACATTCATTACAAATCCAAGCTGGTTTACCATCAATCATTTGAACTTCATCATATTCATCTTTACGAACTGTAACACGATAAATTTGATTACCAAACATCCATACAACTGCTTTACCAGCACATTTTGTACATTCACAAGAAGCATTCATTGGTTTTAAGAACCAAACACGACTTTTGAAACGGAATGTTTTATCAGTTAAAGCACCAACAGGACATACATCAATCATATTTCCTGAAAATTCATTATCAACTGAATTTTCAATGTATGTACTAATTTCAGCATGTTCACCTCTATGCATTACACCATGAACACGGCTATCGCATAATTGATTTCCAACATAAACGCAACGGTAACATAAAATACAACGATCTTGATTTAACTTAATCGTGTTTCCAATGTCAACTGGCTCATGTTTTCTTCTTGGTTCTTCGTAACGAGTTTTTGCTGCTCCATGATCAAATGCTAAATCTTGCAATTTACACTCACCTGCTTGATCACATACTGGACAATCTAATGGGTGATTAATTAACAAAAATTCAGTTACAGCTCCACGATTTTCATGAACTCTTTCACTTGTTTTGTTCTTCACAATCATTCCATCCATTACTGGAGTAGAACATGAAGCAACTAATTTTGGCATTGGACGAGGATCTTTCTCTGATCCAGCCGCTACTTCTACTAAACAAGTACGACATTTACCACCACTACCTTCTAATTTACTGTAATAGCACATAGCCGGTGGAACAATGTCTCCTCCAGCTTGTCTTGCAGCGTTCAGGATAGTTGTTCCCGGTTCTACTTCTATTACAACATCATCAATGGTTACTTTGACCATAGCTAATTATTTAATTATAACGTTTCAGTAACTTTCAATAATCCGTAGTTGCGTGTTTGCGCTTCTTGAGGATTTGTTACATGCCATTCAAATTCTTCACGGAAATGACGAATCGCAGCCGCAACAGGCCATGCAGCAGCATCACCTAAAGGACAAATTGTATTTCCTTCTATTTTCTTATTGATTTGCTCTAACAATTCAATATCTCTCATATTTCCTTGTCCGTGCTCTAATCTATAAAGAACTTTTTCCATCCATCCTGTACCTTCTCTACAAGGTGAACATTGTCCACAAGACTCATGCGCATAGAAACGAGCAAAATTCCAAGTATTTCTAACGATACATTGATCTTCATCAAAAACAATAAATCCACCTGAACCTAACATAGATCCTGAAGCAAATCCACCATCAGATAAACTTTCGTAACTCATATATCGCGTTTCACCAGCAGCAGTCTTTGTAATCAAGTGAGCTGGTAAAATTGGAACTGATGAACCACCAGGGATACAAGCTTTAATCTTTTTCCCATTTGCAATTCCTCTACACCACTCGTCACCGTAAATAAATTCCTCTACAGATAAACCAAGTTCAATTTCGTAAACACCTGGACGAACCAAGTTTCCACTCGCTGAAATTAATTTAGTACCAGAACTTTTTTCAGTACCGATTTTTAAATATTCATCAGCTCCCATATTAATAATAGGAACTACTGTTGCAATACTTTCTACGTTATTCACTACTGTTGGACATCCAAATAATCCTTTAACAGCAGGAAATGGTGGTTTCATTCTTGGATTTCCTCTTTTACCTTCTAAAGACTCTAAAAGAGCAGTTTCTTCTCCACAAATATAAGCCCCACCACCTGGTGAAACATATAAATCTAAATCGTAACCAGATCCTAAAATGTTTTTACCTAAAAATCCTTTTTCGTATGCTTCAGCTATTGCTTTTTCTAAGATATCTAAAACAAACATATATTCACCTCTGATATATATATGTGATGTATTAGCACCTAAAGCATAACTAGAAGTAATCATTCCTTCAATCAATAAATGAGGAATTTTTTCCATCAAATATCGATCTTTAAATGTCCCTGGCTCACTTTCATCTGCATTACAAACCAAGTATCTTGGAATACCTTCAGGTTTAGCTAAAAATGACCATTTCATTCCAGTTGGGAATCCAGCTCCTCCTCTACCTTTTAAAGCAGATTTTTGAACTTCTTCAACCACTTCTTGAGGTGACATTGTTTTCAAAGCTTTTTCAACAGAACGGTAACCACCTTCTCTTCTGTAAACTTCAAAAGTCTCAATTCCTGGAACGTCTATGTGTTCTAATAGTAATTTTCTTCCCATTAGTTTTGATTTTTTAATTGAGCATATTTTGCACGGTAGTCTTCAATCAACTGATCCACTTTCTCAGGAGTCAAATGTTCATGAAATACTTTACCACACTGCAACATTGGTGCATATCCACAAGCACCTAAACATTCAGAAGTTTTCAATGTGAAAATTCCATCTGCACTTGTTTCTCCAACTTTAGTAATTCCAAGTCTATTTTTGATGTGCTCAATAATTTGATCACTTCCAACCAACATACATGGTCCTGTTCTACAAACTTCAAATACAAATTGCCCAGTTGGTTCCATATTGAACATCGTATAAAAAGTAGCAACTTCATATACTTCAACTGGTTGAATATCTAATAAACTTGCAACATAATCCATTGTTTCTTGGCTTAACCAACCTCCAAAGTCTTCTTCAGCCATGTGTAAAACACGGATTAATGCGCTTTTTTGTCTTCCTTCAGGGAATTTGCTAATAATAGCTTGAACCTCTTTTAATCTTTCATCGCTGAAAGGAGGTTTTGCCCCTTGTAATTCGTGTGTACTAACCATAATTATGCGTCCAATTCTCCTGCAATCACATTCATACTACTTAATGTCAATACGGCATCACTAATAGTTTGACCTGTAATCATCTCAGGATATGCTTGATAGTAAATAAAACATGGGCGACGGAATTGTAAACGGTAAGGTGAACGACCTCCATCACTTATTAAATAAAATCCTAATTCTCCATTTCCACCTTCAACACTGTGATAAACTTCTCCAACTGGAACAGGAGTTTCTCCCATTACAATTTTAAAGTGATAAATCAATGCTTCCATGTTCTCATAAACCTCTTGTTTTGGAGGTAAGAAAAAATCTGGAACATCAGCGTGACAAGGTCCTTCTGGCATTTTATCTAAAGCTTGTCTAATAATTGATAAACTTTGGCGAATTTCTTCTTGTCTTACTTGGAAACGATCGTATGTATCTCCATTTGAACCAACAGGAATAATGAAATCAAAATCTTCATATGATGAATACGGATTCATTACACGAACATCGTAATCAACACCTGCTGCTCTTAAGTTTGGTCCAGAAAATGAATATTCTAAAGCTCTTTCAGCTGAAATTGGTCCAGAATTAATTGTTCTGTCCATGAAAATTCTATTTCTTGTCAATAGGTTATCGAATTCTGCAAATAAAGCAGGAAATTCTTTTAAGAAATCTTCTAATTTCGAGTAAAAAGCTGGTGAAAATTCATGATCAAAACCACCAATTCTTCCTAAATTAGTTGTTAATCGAGCACCACAAACTTCCTCAAACATATCGTAGATTTTCTCACGTTGTTGGAACATGTAAGTAAAACCTGTTAAAGCACCAGTATCAACACCAATAACTGAATTACAAACCAAATGATCTGCAATTCTTGCTAATTCCATGATGATAACACGCATATACTGAACTCTCTTTGGAATTTCACATCCAATTAATTTCTCAATTGTCATGTGGTAACCGATATTATTAATCGGTGAAGAACAGTAATTTAAACGATCTGTTAATGTTGTAATTTGATTGTAAGGTCTTCTTTCAGCTATTTTTTCAAAGGCACGGTGAATGTACCCTACTGTTTGAGTAGCTTCTAAGATTTTCTCACCATCAACTTTTAAAATATTTTGAAAAATACCGTGAGTTGCAGGGTGAGTTGGACCTAAGTTCAACGTTGCAATATCTCCATCAATTGTTTCTGAAGATAGATAACTTGCACTTTCGAAATCGCTTTTTGTTAATTTTTCACTCATCTCAATACTTTATTTATTATCTACCAAAGAAACGATCATCTTTATCTTCTCTCGTCCCATCTTCTAATCTGAATTCTTTTCTCATTGGGAAATAATCCATTGAATCTTCATTCAAAATTCGAGTTAAATTTGTATGACCAGAAAATATAACTCCATAGAAATCAAAAGTTTCTCTCTCCATCCAGTTAGCTCCAATATACAAATCAGTAATTGTTGGTATTGTTGGATTTTCAATTGAAAGGAACGTTTTTAAACGAATTCTGAAGTTATGAATTAAACTGTGTAAATGATAAGTTACACCGAGTTCCCTTCCAGTATTTTCAGGGTAATGAATACCTCCAATTAAAGTCAAATAATTGATTTGTAATGATGGTTCATTTTTCAACCACTCAATTACATTGTGAATTTCAGCCAATGAAACTTCAACAGTCAACAAATCAAACGGCTCTTGACTTTCGCTTATAGCTTCTCCGAATTTTTCTTTTAATTTCGAATAAACTGTTTCGTTACTCAACGTACTATTTGCCATCAGATTCAATGTTATAAGTTTGTAACATTTTCTTGTATTCGTCAGAATGTCTTCTACGTAATGATTCGTTTTTAACCATTTTGTGAATATTCATAATACCATCAATAATTTGCTCCGGTCTTGGAGGACATCCTGGTACATAAACATCAACTGGAATAACTCTATCAATTCCTTGAAGAACACTGTATGTATCAAAAATACCACCACTTGAAGCACAAGCACCAACTGAAAGAACCCATTTAGGCTCAGCCATTTGCTCATAAACTTGCTTCAAAATTGGAGCTAATTTTTTAGAAATTGTACCTGCAACTATTAATAAATCTGCTTGACGTGGTGAAAACGACATACGTTCCATCCCAAAACGAGAAACATCATAGTTACTCCCCATAGTTGCCATGAATTCAATTCCACAACAAGAGGTAGCAAAAGGCAAAGGCCACATCGAATTAGATCGTGCGGCACCAATTACTTTATCAAGACGAGTTAATTGGAAACCTTCTCCATTTATCGTCTCTACGTTTGAATCAAAAGTTACTTTTCCCATTCGAGAGCTCCTTTTTTAAGTACATAGAAAAATCCAATAAGAAAAAATGCAACAAACATGATTACAGCTAGAAGTCCTTCTAATTGTAAGTCTTTGAAGTTTACTGCATAAGGGTAAAAGAAAATCACTTCGACATCAAACAAAACAAATAAAATTGCTGTTAAAAAGTAACGAACTGAAACCGGAAAACGTGCGTCCCCTTTAGATTCGATACCACATTCGAAGTTAGCATCCTTCTTTTTAGAATTTAATTTCGGTCCTAAAATATGTGTAGAAACCAAAACCAAAACTACAAATCCTAGAGCTACACTAGCCTGGATCAGTATTGGTAAATAATCATTTGCTGTTGACATTTCTATAATTTTTAATTACTCAACCATGATGAAGTCACAAATTTATAGTTTTTTAACTAATTGAAAACAATATTTACTAATTAAAAAAAGTTTATTTATCCCATCAACTTCTTTAAGCCACTATTTCAAATGATTATGCTAAGAATTCATTACAAAAAAATGATATTTTTTTATTCTGCTTGAAATTTAATTTACTTATTTTTTTGTTAACTTTTATAATAAAATAATCATTTTCACGTTTTAGTACTAATTTTACTATCTAATTAACACTCGCTTTCTATTTACTGTTTTAATTAAACTAGTAACTATTTTTCAAAAACAGCACAAAAAATGAAACAATCTTTTTTTTGGTTAATCATTTCAATATTAACTATTTATTCTTGCAAAAAATACAAGGATATTGAATTTGAAAACACCTTTAAAGAATCAAGCATTCGCCATCCAAATTTATCAGAAAAAAGCAACAATGAAGATCCATATGTCATTTGGGAAGCAGAGTCTCAACCGATTAACACACTCCCTCCTGCTGTTTTTTATGCTCCGCACCAAGATGATGAAACGATTGGCATGGGAGCTTCTATCGCAGAACATGTAAGACTGGGCCACCCTGTTTACATAGTATTATTAACAAATGGAGCAAATGGAGATATGTTGAAATATTTAAAGAATATAAATCCAAATGCTACTATGCAAAGTGTTATTGATGCTCGAAACAACGAGTTTTTAGCAGCTTGTATTGCACTTGGCGTATCAAAAGTATATATCGCGAACTATTCAGAAGGTTTTGATGAATCATTAGCAAAACATGAGCTCGAACAAAAATTTGAAAACACAATACATTTCATGTCAAAATTATACCCAACTGCAAGTCACAAAACAGTCAGTGGAAATTGTGATTCCTTCAATAATAATTGTCATAAAATGCCTACACATCAAGCAGCAACTAACGCGTTACATAAATTATTTACAAAAGGAGAAATCAAAGAAGCAAGACTCTATAGAGTTTATGTTTATTACAATAATTCTAATTATTGCGATCGAGCTTGTAGTTGGATTAAACCCGTAAACAAAAATGACAAAAAGCAGAGACAACTAGCTATCAATCAATATAAAATAGTTGACCCTTCCTTAAACAGATATGGATTAGCATATCATTGTAGCGTTCAGCAACTTTTTGACAACTCTTATAAATCCGATAAGGAATTCGTTGACTTTATTGAAAACGATTATTAATCTAAAATAATTGCTTCTTCATATTTCAGAGCTTCTTTCTAAATAAAAAATGTAATTTTGGCTATTATTCAAATATAGACAAGAAACATGAACATCGTTCGCATACACAAAAACAAAGTAAACTCAATTGAAAGAAGACATCCTTGGGTATTTTCAGGAGCAATCATCAGTGAAACAGAAAGCTTGAAAGATGGGGACATTGTTACTGTATGCGATTACAAAGACCGTTTTTTAGCTCGAGGACATTTTCAGCACGCTACTATTTCGGTTCGTGTTTTGACATTCGAACCTGTTGAATTAGATCAAGAATTCTATAATTCTAGGATTTCAAACGCTGTTGAATTAAGAAAAAAATTAAATCTAATCAATTCAAATTCAAA
>CANGHX010000047.1 GCA_947453715.1 Flavobacteriales bacterium
GAAACATACACAGCACCTGATGGACAGATTTTCACTAATTCAGGAACGTACAATGTTGTAATTCCAAATCATAGTGGATGCGACAGTTTAATTACCATTAATTTAACTATAAAACACAATTCTTCCAATACAATTACAACTTCAAATTGTGAAACATACACAGCACCTGATGGTCAGGTTTTTACTAATTCAGGAACGTATAATGTTGTAATTTCAAATGATATTGGATGTGACAGTTTAATTACCATTAATTTAACTATAAATAATAACCCTATTGTTTTTGCCGGAAATGATACTTCAGTCTGTGAACAATCTATTATTACTCTTCATGGACATGGTGCAAATAATTATGTTTGGAATAAAAACATAATTGATAATGTGCCTTTTACACCCTTAAATAGTGGTTATTATACAGTGATTGGAACAGATTTGAATGGCTGTTCAGACTCAGATTCAGTAATGGTAAATTTATTTCAATTACCTATTGCAAACTTTACAAATTCAACAAATTCAATTTCTGATATTTCTCAAATTATAAACTTCATAAATACATCTTCAGGGGCAACTGATTATTTCTGGAATTTCGGAGATGGTATTACAGATTCAACAGTAAACGTATCTCATGATTTTAATGTCATACAATTGGACTCATTTAAAGTAGAATTAATTGCGATTTCTGCCCAAGGTTGTGTTGATAGCGCTTATAGATGGATTTATTTTACTAAAAGTAATGACATATTCATTCCCACAGGCTTTTCTCCAAATAATGATAATCAAAACGACGATTGGAAAATTAAAGGAATAGAAAAATTCAATGAAGCAAAAATATCTGTGTTCAACCGTTGGGGACAACTTCTTTTTGAAGGTAACAATATAAACTCATCATGGAATGGAATATATAATAATGAATTATTACCAACAGGAGACTACTATTTTATAATTGATCTTGGAAATAATCAAAAATACAATGGTGTTGTAACTTTAAAACAATAAAAATGAAAATAATATTATTCTTAATAATTCTAGTTTGTTCTACTGTTTATGGTCAACAACTTCCTTTGTATAGTCAATATACTAATAATGAATTTTTAATAAATCCATCTTTAACTGGAATAAAAAATGAAACTTCCTTTCAAATTGGATATAGAAAGCAATGGTCAGGTTTCAAAGGTTCTCCATCGACAAGCATAGTAGGAGGTCAAACACAAATTACTAAAAAGAATATGGGTTTGGGTGGTTTAATATTTTTAGATGATAGAGGTGGAGCAATCAAACAGACAGGCTTTATGCTTAATTACAGCTATTTTATTAAAATTTCTGGGACATCAAAAATAGCATTAGGTTTAGCAGGGATTTTAAATCAATATACTTTTAATAGTTCTACTATTATTGCTGAAAACACAAACGATAAATCATTATTCACAAACTTAAAATCAACAACTCCTGATTTAAATATAGGTGCTTCGTATATCAATAAGAATTTTAAAATAGGGTTTTCCATTAATCAAATTTTTCAGTCAAGAATTTCAAAATGGAATGAATTAAATATAAATGCGGATAACAAATTAGTCAGACATTTTAATTTTTCAGCATCAAACATTTTTAAATTAAATGAGAAATTAATAATTGAACCATATTTTGTAGGTAGAACAATTTTAAAAAACCAAATTCAATTTGATTTTGGATCAAGTTTAATATATAATGAAAAATTATATTGTTCATTAGGTTACAGAACGAAAGAAGCATTTATTTTATCATTAGGAATAAATCAAAAAGAATATTCTATTAGTTATAGTTATGATATTACGACATCATTGCTTCGAAAGTATTCAGCAGGAACGCATGAAATAGTTTTGAAATATAGATTTAATTAATCGAAAATGAATGACTCAACTTTAATCACGGCAATTATTACTGCAGTTGGCGGTTTTATCTCTGCATACTTTATTTTAAAAAACAATGATAAAAGCAACCAATTAAAATATATTACAGAAGAAAGAACAAAATGGAGAGATAAAATTCGAAAACTTTCCGTTGCCTTTATTACTTCAGAGCTTTATGAAAATGGTTCGGAATTAGTTTATCCAAATAAGCAAAAACTTATTAAAATCAGAGAACAGGTTGCGGTTAGATTAAATCCTAAAGATACGGAAGATGATTATATCTTATGTCTAATGGATTGCTATATTGAAAATAATTGTGATTTCGATAAAGATGAAATAAGAAAACGATTAAGTGTTGCTTTTGCTTCATTATTAAAACATGATTGGGAAAGAGTCAAAAATGAAGCTAAAATGGAGAGTAATTCATCAAAATTACTAATGATTTTGGTATCAGCTTTAACAGTCGCATTACTCTTCAATATTTTTAGTTGTGGAAGACTTAATATTTATTTTGAAATAGTTAATACTTGTTGCTGTGATGAATACAATAACTGTAATAAAATATTCTTAGTTCTAATTTATATTATTTCGATTCTTACATTATATAAATTACTTAAATATTGGTTTTGGTTATATAAATACGATATAGAAAAAAATCAAAGTATTTGTCCTGAAAAACCAGATTTAAAAGATGACTGTTTTAGATTACATAAATATTTAGGATTTAATAAACGTCCAGTAGTTACAAAATTTAAGGACTTCGGAAAAAAATGCTGTAAATAATAATGGTTATTTTCCCCGATTATTAAAAGACAATTCTGAACGTTCCAAAACGGGATTAATGATACAAATAGAAGACGATTTGATTTCGGTAATTAAATTCTGTTTTGTTTTTTTAAAAACAGAAAATAAATACCAATTTGAGAAAATGGTTGATCAATTAAGAAATGGAAGAACAGAAGGCTTTTTCAATTTTGATTAATTGAAGGTCGTTTCTTTTTTCAAACTGATTAGTTCGAAGAGCAAGAAAATTTCAAAACGAGTCAGTCTGAGTAGTTCGAGGAACGAGAACATACCGAAGCCTGACGACCAACTTTTATTCTAAAATCCCCTTGCCAGAAACGAACTTTTTTGCTAAATTCAATAGGAAAAGACTAACTTATGGCTAAATCGAGTAAGAAAATTGAGGTTTTGGGTATTGAAATTTCAATTGTTAAAAAAGAGAACCTAAATTATATTTCATTAACAGATATGATTAAATCCAAAGATGGAGATTTTTTCATTTCGGATTGGTTGAGAAATAGAAATACTGTGGAATTTATTGGAATTTGGGAAAGTGTTTTTAATCCAAGTTTTAATTATGGCGAATTTGCCATAATTAAAAGTAAAGCGGGTTTAAATAATTATAAGTTAAGTGTGAAAGAATGGGTAAATAAAACAAATTCTATCGGGATCATATCCAAATCCGGAAGATATGGAGGGACTTATGCTCATCCCGATATCGCACTTGAATTTGGAATGTGGATAAGTGCTGAATTCAAAATATTTCTCATTAAAGAATTTCAACGTCTTAAAGAAGAAGAAACTAATCAAAAAAATCTATCTTGGAACGTTCAACGCATGATTTCAAAAATCAATTATAAAATTCACACAGATGCAATCAAAGAAAATTTAATTCCTATCTCAATTTCCAAAGAACAAGTGTTGGGACGAATTGCAATTCGTCCCAACAAAATCATCCACAATCTTCACGAATTCTACAGTTAAATCAAGTTGCCATTTCTCAAATGAAATCGTTGTTAGGAAAACTAGAATAACAAATAGTCAGGCTGAGTGTTTCGACGCTAGGAGAAATGTATCGAAGCCTGACGACTATTTCCATAAAAATTATATCTTTATCCTAACCAAACATGAAAGAAACCTCATTCATAGAACAAAATAAAGAAAAATGGAAACGTTTTGAACGTGCCGCTTCTTCATCTGTCAGTGACCCAGAAGAGTTGAGTGATTTGTATATGGATATTACGGATGACTTGAGTTATGCGCAGACATTTTACAAAAGAAGAACGGTTCGTGTTTATTTGAATGGTTTAGCTCAAAAGGTTTATTCAGGAGTTCATAAACAGAAAGGAGAAACATTTAAAAAGTTTATTTCTGTTTGGAAAACCTCGTTGCCATTAGAGATTTATCGATCTCGAAAAAATTTGACGTTCGCTTTAATTTGTTTCTTGATTTATGTTACGATTGGCGTAATTTCTTCCCAATTAATTCCTGATTTCTCGAATATCGTTTTGGGTGATGAATATATTCGAATGACGAATGAAAATATCCAAAATGGAAATCCTCTAGGCGTTTATGCCGATGAAGATCAACTTCAAATGTTTATTAGAATTACAACGAATAATTTAAAAGTATCTTTCTTGACCTTTTTTGTTGGTTTTTTCTTTACCATCGGAACGCATATTTTACTGTTTTCAAACGGTGTAATGCTTGGAGCTTTTCAAAATTTCTTTTACATGAAAGGCTTATTAATTACTAGCTTTTTAGGAATTTGGATTCATGGTGCTTTTGAAATTTCATGTATAGTATTAGCAGGTGGAGCAGGCTTAACTGCAGGTCATGGATGGCTTTTCCCTGGAAGTTTTACAAGAATGCAATCCTTACAATTGTCGACGAAAAGAGGCTTGAAAATCATGTTAAGCATCGTTCCATTTGTTGTTATTGCTGGATTTTTAGAGAGTTTTGTAACTGCAAATTATCAAGATTTAGAAGACTGGACAAAGTGGATGTTGATTCTTTTTTCATTCGGAATTATTTTGTTTTTCTATGTTTTTTATCCACTTTATGTGGCACGAAAACATCCGGAATTAATAGATGTGGAGGATACTCAAATTGTTCCAAGAAAAACGGATTTTGTTTTTGATAAAATTAGAAATACAGGTGAAATTGTATCTGAAACGTTTCGTTTTTACAGCACTCAGTTTTTTAAATTAGGTAAAATCATTTTTGCATTTATTCTACCGCTTTCTGCGATATTAATCTATATACAAGATGTGAATCATTACCAAGAAATGAGAACAGAACACTGGTTTGATTGGTCGTACCAATTGCAAATTATGTTTGGAACTGGAATGAGAAACAGTCAAGATTTTGTTGTTTTAGGCTGTTGGACTTTCATTTTAGCGTTGTTTAATGCAGCTGTTTTTTGGTCTGTTAAAACGTTAAATATCGCTTTTTCTTGGCGTAGTTATTTTCAGTTTTTGAGAAAGCATTTTATGATGTCATGGTTAGGAACACTCTTGATTTATGGGATTCTTTTCTTTATTCCATGGGCTGCAATTATCTTTGGTATTATTGCTATTCCTTTTTTAATTCTGATCAGTCCGAGTTTAGTGTTAGGTGAAGGAACATTTAAAGTTAGACTCAAAAAAGGATTTCTTTTCAGTAGAAAACAATTCGGAAATTCATTTCTTTTATTGATATTATTATCACTTTTTGTAGCTTTAATTGCACAACCGTTTGCTTTTGTTTTGAGTATTTACAATGAAGGCACACAACAACCAATCGTTTCTAATGACTTATTAGACATGGCGGCTGATTTTGTAAAACGAGTAGCTAAAATTTACACGACTGATTATTTAGTGATATCTAATATCGTTCGTCAATTGGTTTACATTTTGTTCTTGTTTGGTATTTTACCGCTGATTATAATCGCTTCTATGTTCAATTATTATTCTGAATTAGAAAAAACAGAAGCTATTGGATTGAAAAAGCAATTTGAGAAATTTGGAAAGCGAAATAGATACTTAGAAACGGAAGTTGATTTTGATTAAGTTGTTGATTTTCCATATCGCCCTATTATTGTCATTCAATTTTTATGCTCAAACTCATAAGAAAGAAGATAAGATTTCTGTTTGGAAACGAGAAAAAAAATCAATTCAATACGAAAAGGGAGAGAAATACAACGGTCCATCGGATTGGTATGCTTCTTCACCTGGAGCAATTGATGAACCTGAAGTAGAAGATCAATCAACTTCGTATGAAGGCTTGGATTATCAACCTGAACAAATTCAACGTGATCGACAAGTTAGACGTGAAGGATTTGATAGAGGTGGAGGAAATGGAACCGAAGCGTATGATCCAGATGTTCTTGCACCTGAAATTGATACGCCCGAAATTGACCCTACAGATGATAGTGCAGATAGAGAACCTTTGTTTTCCGATGGATTTTGGAAAGTTTTAGGGATTTTGATTCTTTTCGCATTAGCCATTTTCTTAGTTTATCAGCTAATTAAAAATGCAAAACCATCTGTAAAAGAAGTGAAAGTTCAATCCATTGATAAGAATTGGAATCCAACAATTATTTCCAAAACAGAATTGGAACTTTTATTAGAAAGTGCTCTTGAAAAGGAAGATTATCGTGAAGGCGTTCGAATTTACTTTAATTTTATTTTAAAAGAATTGATCAAAAAAGGGTGGATTAAATGGAAACAAGAAAAAACGAATTATAGTTACATTCTTGAAATGAAAAGCCGTTCGAACAGTCATCTTTTTGAGGAATGTGTTCGAATTTATGATCTTGTTTGGTATGGCGAATACCAACTTTCTAAAAGTGATTTTGAAGAAATTCAACCTGTTTTGTTAAGTTACTATAAATTAATCGAAAAAGATGATAAGTAGTAAAAATAAAATAGCGCTTATCCTCGGGTTTTTCTTACTCATAGTCCTTTTATTATGGGCTGTTGATGGTATTTCAAATGGGAAAAAGATTGAAATTTTTAGATCAAACAATTGGCACAGAAAATATCAGTTAAAAGATAAAGATCCATATGGATTATTCTTATTTAATGAAATTTTAGCAGCTCATTTAGATTCCAATCATTCTGTCAAGAGCATCAATAAATGGTCGGATTATGATTCGTTAGTAAAGGAAAAAGAGAAATCAACTTATATCTTTATTGGTCACGATTTTCAATTGTTGAATAAGGAAATTGATACTTTGTTAAAAGATGTTGAAAATGGTTCAGATCTGATGATTAGTTTCTATGATTTGACATCCAATTTATACGATCGTTTCTTCAATTATGTAGACTTTGATTACGATTATTCGGACAGTATTGTTGTTTATGCAAATAACCGTAAACATACGATGTACAACATTCATCAAACAGATACGGTGGCAATGAAATGGGAAGCATTTGTGAACGAAGCATTGGTTGATTCTAGTTTCGAATCGTTGTCTTCATTTATGGAAATGTCTAATTTCATAAAGATTAAACGTGGAAAAGGGCATATCTTTTTACATGCAAATCCTCAGTTTTATTTTAACTATCAAGTCCTCAGAAAAGATGGATTTTATTATTCGAATTTTACCATCAATCAATTCTCAAAACATAGAAATGTCTATTGGTTAGAATTGGGTCGAAAAATGGATAATGAAGGCAAGGAAAACACCACTGTTAATGAAGGAAAAGATTCTAAAAAAGACGACAGTTTATTGCAATTGTTCTTCAAAAATCCTTCTTTGTTATGGGCAATGTTAACAGCAATTTTTGGATTTATTTTATTCATCATTTTCAGAGCGAAGAGAATGCGTCCAGTGGTTCCGATGATTCCTCCAAAACGAAACATGACAACTGCTTTTGCTGATACGATTACATCAATTTATTATCAAAATCATAGTCCATATGGTATTTTAAAAGTTCAGAGAAAGAATTTTTATCATGCGATTCATAAGCATTTTTACATTGATTTAACGAGAAGAAATGAAGATCGTGAAATTCGATTATTGGCAGAAAAAAGTAATGTTTCAATAGAATCTTTAAAAGAATTATTAGCATTAATAGAAACAAAAGAATCGTTTAATGTAGACGAACGTTACATTGCCAATGTTGCGACTCAACAACGTGAATTTTATTTAAAAACGGGTATTATTTCTAATTTCATATTGAATCGAATTGAGAAAAAAGACCGTATTTTTAATCGAATCATTTGGTTACCAATGTTATTAATCTTGTTCGGTATCATGATGATATTAGTTGGTTTTTACTACTTGACTCAATCGATTGGAATGGGAATTTTATTATGGCCTATCGGAATCAGTTGGATAACAATTGCCGTTTTACAATTGAAAAAACCGTTATTAGAAATTACAAATGAGCAATTAATTCTCTACCCAATTTTCGGTAAAAAGAAAACGTACAATTGGGAAGATTTAGTAGACGCAGTGAATGGAAATTCTGCGACTTTGATTACTTTTTCAGGAAATAGAATTATTAAAATAAATTATTGGGAAATGAGTCGATTCGACAAAAGTAGTTTCCAACAATACATATCAAACCTTCATAAATTTGAATAATTATGAGTGATGAATTAACAAATGAAAACAATGAGTTTGCTTCTTACATGCCAAAAGAAGAAGCTTCGAATGTAAACGATACAACTGAAAACACACCTTCAGCTCCTGATGGTAATTTTGGTTTTGAGCGTAAAAATGAAGACTTAATGTGGGTCGCTCAGAAAGTGAATAATGTTCGTCAAGAATTAGGAAAATATGTTATCGGTCAACATGAAATGGTTGAACTATTAATTGCCGGTATTTTTTCAAACGGACATATTTTATTAGAAGGAGCACCTGGTGTAGCGAAGACATTATCATCTAAAGTTTTGTCAAAAGCGTTAGATATTGATTTTTCGAGAATTCAATTTACGCCGGATTTAATGCCTTCAGATGTAATCGGGACGACTGTTTTCAGCATGAAGGATTCAACGTTTTCATTCAAAAAAGGACCAATTTTCTCTAACATTGTTTTGATTGATGAGATCAATAGAGCTCCAGCAAAAACACAAGCAGCACTTTTTGAAGTAATGGAAGAACGACAAATTACATATGATGGAAACACGTATGCAATGAGTTTTCCGTTCCTAGTGATTGCAACTCAAAACCCAATAGATCAGGAAGGAACTTATAACTTACCTGAAGCACAATTGGATCGTTTTATCTTCAAGATTAAATTAGATTATCCTGAATTAGAGCAAGAAATTGAAATTTTACATCGTTATAAAAACAATATTAAATCAGCTGGTTTAGATGAAATAAAGCCTGTTTTTACAGCAACTGAAATTAAAAAAATTCAAGATGTAATCGAGGAAATTATCATTGAAGATCATTTGATTTCATATATCGCAAACATTATTCACAAAACAAGAAGTCACGGTAAAATTCATTTAGGTGGATCACCAAGAGCTTCTTTGTCAATTCTTCGTTCAGCTAAATCAATTGCTGGAATTAGAGGAAGGGATTTTGTAACACCTGAAGATATTCAATTTGTGGCACCACACGTTTTAAATCATCGTATTGTATTGACTCCAGAAGCAGAAATGGAAGGGTTGACAACAGAAGATGTAATTTTAGAAATCGTTCAAACGGTAGAAGTTCCTAGATAATTGTTGACTTCGTCTCCGCTCAGTCAACACGACTCCGCTCAGTCAACGATTAGTTGTAATTTGAAATCTTCTTTTTGATACGATAATTAAATTTTTGTAGAAAATAAATGAAATTAAAGTCCATATATCTAACACAATTTTTCTTTCTCTTGATGGGAATTGTTGTGATATTATTTGCTACATCTTTCGCCGTCCCAGTTCTCTTTTTTTGGGGAAAAGTTGGATTGTTGGCAGTTGTAGGAATTACGATATTGGATGGTTTAATTGTTTTCATGAACAAAAAGCCAATTCATTTTCAAAGAAAAATTGAAGAGCGATTGAATTTAGGCGATTCCAATGAAGTTGAATTATTGGTTGAAAATTTACTTTCTCAACCGATTTCATTTCGTTTAATAGAAGGATATCCAGTTGAATTACAAGAACGATCAAAAGAATACTCCGCTTTATTATCTGGAAATTCAAGTAAAAAATTCAGTTACCACTTCACTCCAACTAGGCGAGGAGAATATGAGTTTCAAGATGTATTTTTCATTATTAGTTCAGTTTTTCGTTTAGTAAGTCGTAGAATTGATATTTCAGCTAAACAAACAATTCGTGTTTATCCATCTGTGAAACAAATGAAGAAGTACGAATTGATGGTGTTTCAGCAACAAAAAACTTCTTCTGGAATTAAAAAAATCCGTCGTTTAGGAAATAATAGTGAATTTGAACAAATCAGAAATTACATTCAAGGTGATGAATTAAAAACGGTCAATTGGAAAGCAACGAGTAGAGGACGCGATTTGATGGTCAATCAGTATCAAGAAGAAAAATCGCAACATATTTATTGCATCATTGACAAAAGTAGAACGATGCAAGTTGAATTTGATAATCTTTCAATGTTAGATTATTCGATAAATTCAGCACTTGTTTTTTCAAATATCACCTTAAAAAAAGGAGACAAAACGGGAGTAATTACATTCTCAGATAAAATTGGATCCCAATTAGCTGCAGAGAAAGTAAACGGTCAATTACGCCGAATTATGGAATTGCTTTACAATCAAAAAACGCATTACAGAGAGGCCAATTTTGAGTTGTTATTTGAATCCATTCGTAAAACAATCAAAACTCGTTCGATGCTGATTCTATATACCAATTTCGAAACAGAATTTGCAATGCGAAGAGCTTTACCGATACTTCGTAAAATCAATCAAAAACATGTATTGGTTGTTGTGTTTTTTAAAAATAATGAGCTAGAAGAAATGGCTTATCAACCGGTTAAAACAACGAGAGATATATACAAAACAGTTGTTTCGGAGAAAATGGTATCTGTCAAGTCACGCATTGCGCAAGAACTTTCTCAAAATGGTATTCACACAATCCTTACTCGACCTGAAGAATTATCGATCAATTCCATCAACAAATATTTAGAATTAAAAGCCAAAGGAGCTATTTGATTTTGTTTAGTCTACTATATAATTTAATGCCATTTTTGTATAGTGAATTATACAAATTATAACTATTTTTGTATAGTAGACTATACAAAAGAATCATGGAAGCACTTATTCAAACACATAAAAGAGTTATAAATACCAAAATTAGTGACAAAAAAAGGTATTTATTTCACCAAATAAACTGGAACAATCGTTTAATTGGAATTACAGGTCAAAGAGGTGCCGGGAAAACAACATTGTTAATTCAAAAAATAAAAGAAGCTGAAAATCAAGAGGAACATCTTTATATTTCTGCTGATAGTTTGTTTATTTATGATAAAAATCTTTTTGAAATTGCTTTAAGTTTTAGAAATACAGGAGGGAAATATTTGTACATAGACGAAGTACATAAATATGAAAATTGGTCAGGTGTTATAAAGCACATCTATGATACAATTCCAGATTTAAATATAATTTTTACAGGAAGTTCAATTTTAGATATTTTAAAATCTTATGGTGATTTGAGTAGAAGGGCCGTTCATTACAAATTACACGGTATGTCCTTTAGAGAATATCTGTATTTTGAAACGAATCAATCAATACTTCCTACAACTATTGAAGAAATAATTACAAATAAATTCAAGCCAGAAATTGAGTTACCACTAATGCATTTCAAAAATTATTTATCGAAAGGTTATTATCCTTTTTATACACAAGATCAATTCGAATTGAGATTAGAAAATGTCATAAATACGGTGTTAGAAGTCGATTTGGTTCATTATTTAGATTTGAAACCTGTAACCATTATTAAACTCAAAAAACTTTTACAAATTATTGCTGAAAGTGTCCCTTTTAAGCCAAATGTTAGCAAAATTTCAGAACTCACACAAATCTCAAGAATAATATTACCAGATTATTTTAGTTATTTAGAAAGGGCTGGGCTTATTTCACAATTAGTAAGCTCAACAAAAGGGATTAGGAGCTTGAATAAAATTGAAAAAATGTTTTTACAAAACACTAATTTAAGTTATGTGTTTTCAAAAGGTAATCCAGATATAGGTAATTTAAGAGAAACATTTTTTATTTCACAATTTTTAAATAAAGATGAATTAAGCATACCTGAAAAAGGTGATTTTCAATATGAAAACATTACTTTTGAAATAGGTGGAAAAAATAAAACAAATAAACAATTACAAGGTTTAGAAAACGCCTATTTATTAAAAGATGACATTGAGTTTTCTTATTCAAATAGTTTACCTTTATGGCACTTTGGTTTTTTATATTAAATTAAAATACAACTATGTTAAACTTCGATTTTAAAAATCCGACGAAAATAATTTTTGGGAAAGACACTATTGCAAAATTGGCAGAAGAAATACCATCAACTGAAAAAGTATTATTGCTTTACGGTGGAGGAAGTATTCTAAAAAATGGAATCTATGACCAAGTAAAAACAGCTTTAGAAAATTACGATATCGTAGAATTTGGTGGAATACCAGCGAATCCAGAATATGAAGTTTTATTAGAAGCTTTAAAAATCATCAAAAGTGAAAAAATAACTTATTTACTAGCTGTTGGTGGTGGTTCTGTAATTGATGGAACGAAATTTTTATCTTCTGCTGCCTTGTATGAAGGCGATGAGCCTTGGGATATTTTAGCAAAATACATACGAACTGAGAAAGGAATGCCTTTTGGAACAGTTTTAACAATGCCTGCAACTGGTTCTGAAATGAATTCAGGGGCAGTAATCACAAAGGTGTCAACTTATGAAAAATTGGGAATGGGTGGACCGGGATTGTTTCCTCAATTTTCAATTTTAGATCCACAAGTTATTCAATCAATTCCAAAACGTCAATTAGCGAATGGAATTACAGATGCTTTTACACATGTGATGGAGCAATACATGACGTATCCAACACAAGCAAAATTACAAGATCGTTTTGCTGAAAGCATTATGCAAACATTGGTTGAAGTTGCTCCAACAATTATTGAAAATCCGGCTTATTATGACGCAGCAGCAAATTACATGTGGTGTTGTACAATGGCATTGAACGGATTAATTCAAAAAGGTGTTCCAACAGATTGGGCAATACACGGAATTGGACATGAATTAACGGCTATGTATGGAATTGATCATGCTCGCACATTGGCAATCATTGCACCATCTCATTACCGTTATAATTTTGAATCAAAAAAAGAGAAATTAGCGCAATTTGGAGAACGCGTTTGGGGAATAACGACGGGTTCAACGGAAGAAAAAGCAACAAAAGCGATAGAACGTATGGAAAACTTTTTTCATTCATTAGATATCAACACAAAACTTTCAGAATATACAACTGAATTCGCAGGAACTGCAGAGAAAATTTCAGATCGTTTTATCCAAAGAGGTTGGTTAGGTTTAGGTGAACATAAAGCTGTGAAACCAGAAGATGTTGTGAAAATTGTAGAAATGAGCTATTAAGAATTTTGAATTATAGATTTTGATTTTTGGATTGGGTTTTGGGCGATACCACTAATACAAACAAAGAATTCAAATATATTTTTTATTTTTACGTAAAATTAAATCAAGAATATGAGTTGTGCCAGTTGTAGTAGTGGAGGAGGAACTCCCCGCGGATGTAAAAACAATGGTACTTGTAGTTCTGGTGGTTGTAATAAATTAGAAGTGTATGATTGGTTGGCTAACATGACGTTACCAAGCTCTCAAGCACCATATGATATAGTAGAAGTAAGATTCAAAAACAGTAGAAAAAGTTTCTATAAGAACACTAAAAACTTGACATTACAGGTTGGAGATGTTGTTGTTGTAGAAGAAAGTCCAGGATATGATGTTGGAGTTATTTCAGTTGTTGGAGAATTAGCCAGAATACAAGTAAGAAAAAAAGATTCCAATTTTAAACCATTGGAAGCTAAGAAAATACATCGTATTGCTTCGCAAGAAGACATCGATAAATGGGTAAAAGCGAGATCTTTAGAGAAATCGTTGATGTACCGTTCAAGAACATTAGCAATCGATTTAGGATTGGAAATGAAAATTTCTGATGTTGAATACCAAGGAGATTTATCAAAAGCTACGTTTTATTACACAGCTGATGGACGTGTAGATTTTCGTCAGTTGATTAAAAACATGGCTGAAGAATTCAAAGTACGTATCGAAATGCGTCAAATTGGTTCTCGTCAAGAAGCTTCTCGTTTAGGTGGAATTGGTTCATGTGGAAGAGAATTGTGTTGTTCTACATGGTTAACTGATTTCAGATCTGTTTCAACTTCAGCGGCTCGTTACCAACAATTATCATTGAATCCTCAGAAATTAGCTGGACAATGTGGTAAATTGAAATGTTGTTTGAACTACGAGTTGGATATGTACATCGAAACATTGAAGTCATTTCCAAAGGTAGATACTAAATTGAGAACTGAAAAAGGGAATGCTTTCCATATCAAAACAGATGTTTTTAAGCGTCAGTTATGGTATGCATACGAAGGTGATATGGCTTCAGGATTAATTGCTTTAGCTCCAGAAAGAGTTAGAGAAATTATTGAAATGAATATTGCCGGTAAAAAACCAGTTGAATTATTGGAATATACTGCTCCAGTTGCAATTAAAGAGCCTGATTATTCGAATGTTGTTGGTCAAGACAGTTTAAATCGTTTTGAACATACTTTCAATAAATCTAAAAATAAAAAGAAGAAGAAAAAGAAACAAGCTGGGACAAATCCTGTTGAAGGAACGGCAGTTGCAACTGAAAATTCTTCAAGACCTGAAGTTCAAAAACAACCTATAGCAAATAGACCTGTTGTGAATAAACCGAGGGTGAATCCAAATCAAAATCCGAATCAAAACAAACCGGCACAACCACAGCCTCAAGCTCAGGCAGCTCCTCAGTTGAATGAAAATGGTGAGCCAATTGTTAGAAAGAAGAAAAAGAAAAATTACAAGAAAAAACCAAATACAAATAATCCTTTGAACAATGAAAACAAAGCGTAGGATTTTTATAGTATTTATCATTTTAGGGGCGTTCTTCACAAGCTGTGGAGAACAACCTTATTATGAAAAAGTATATTCTTTTGATAACAATGTTTGGAGTCAAAAAGTGAAGCCTCGATTTGAAGTGGACATTAAAGACATTTCTAAGCCATATAATTTTATTGTGACTATTCGTACTACAACGGATTACAAATACAGTAATTTGTGGATGTATATGAATACCATTACACCATCAAAGGAAAAAGGTCGCGAACCTTTCCAAATGTTGATTACCAATCCAGATGGAACTTGGACTGGAATCAAAACGGGTACAGTTGTAGAAAATTCATTGTATTTCAAAAAGCGTAAATTACCTAAAAAAGGAAAATACGTATTTATCCTAGAACAAGGAATAACTGAATCTGTAATCGATGAAATATTAGACATCGATTTACGAGTTGAGGAAGCGAAATAAAGCTTAATTAAATCATTGATAAAGCAAACGCTCTAGCTTCTCGATCACTTTCTACAAAATCTTCATACGTTGGATTTTTGATATTTTGACACGTTAACAATGTTTTCTCATTGATTCGTGCAATGTCTAAGAATCCTATTTTTTCTTTTAAGAAAGCTTCTACTACAATTTCATTAGAAGCATTTAGTAAACAAGCGGCTGTTCCTTCCATTTCCATTGCTGTATATGCAAGATCCAAGTTTCTAAATGTATTTCTATCAGCTTGTTCAAATGTCAATTGAGGATAATCCATAAAATTGAAACGAGGAAAATCAGATTTCAAACGATTTGGATACGCCAAAGCAAATTGAATCGGTAATTTCATATCTGGTAATCCCATTTGTGCTTTCATACTTCCATCTTCGAATTGAGCCAATGAGTGAACGATTGATTGAGGATGAACGATCACATCAATTTGTTCTGGTTTCAAATTAAACAACCATTTCGCTTCAATCACCTCCAAACCTTTATTCATTAATGAAGCAGAATCAATGGTGATTTTTGCTCCCATATCCCAATTTGGATGTTTCAAGGCTTGAGCAGGTTTTACATCTCTTACTTGTTCAGTAGACCAACCTCTAAATGGTCCTCCAGAAGCTGTCAGATAGATTTTTTCAATTTTATTATGGAATTCACCTACGATACATTGAAAGATTGCTGAATGCTCTGAATCAACCGGATAAATATTTACTGCATTTTCTTTTGCCAATTTCGTGACTAATTCGCCTGCAACAACTAATGTTTCTTTATTTGCAAGAGCAATTGTTTTCTTTGCATTGATAGCACTTATTGTTGGTTTCAAACCTGCATAACCAACCAAAGCAGTTAATACAGTATGTACTTCATTTGATTCAACAACTTGACAAAGTGATTCATCACCGGCGTAAACAATAATATCATGATCCCAAAGAGCTTGCTTTACTTTTTCGTATTGACTTTCGTCTCCGATAACAACTGATTGAGGTTTAAATTCAATCGCTTGTTGAATTAGTAAATCCGCATTTCGATGTGCAGTTAAAACCTGTAAATCAAATTTATCTTGATGTGCTTTAATAACATCTAATGCTTGCGTACCAATCGAACCAGTCGATCCTAAAATTGCTATACCTTTTTTGGAATCCATAAGTACAAAAGTAATTAATTTAGTTTCAATATATGTCTATTTAAAACCATTTAAGGCATATAAGATTGAATTAACTTTTCGAAAAATATATCTCACCCTCATCAACTAATTCATCACCTTTCATTCGAAGGAAAAGTTGGATTAACGCCACAACATCTTTCTCACAATATACTTTGATGCGTTCCAAATCATTGTCTTCGTAATAAACTCTTGCAACATCAGCTCCAGAAATATCATCTTTTGGAGTTGGAATTTTGAATATATGACATAGTAATGCCAAAGAAGTAAACGATTTATAATCTCCGAATTTCCATAATTCCATCGTATCTAAATGAGAGATTTCCCATGGTTTTTTACCAGCTATATCTAAAATTGCTGGTAATTTCATTCCATTGATCAATAATCTTCTGCAGATGTATGGGAAATCAAATTCCTTGGCATTGTGCCCACATAAAATATGATAAGGAGTATTGTAACGGTCGTTCAATAAATCAACAAATTGCTTTAATAGAATTTCTTCATCATCGTGGTAAAATGATTTCATTCGAATTTGTCTACCTGTTCTGGTTTCATGAACAAATCCAACAGAGATACAAATGATTTTTCCGAATTCTGCATAGATGCTTGAACGTTCATTATACAATTCTTCAAATGATTTTGTATCGTTTTGCATGAAGCGTGTTTTTGATTCAAACAGATGTTGCGCTTCTTCTTCTAATTCATTGAATCGATAAACTTGTGGTGCGGTTTCGATATCCAAAAATAAAACCTTTTCTAAAGGAACTTTTTCTAACATATTTTTAATTTGATTACTTGAAGTTAAGC
>CANGHX010000048.1 GCA_947453715.1 Flavobacteriales bacterium
GACATTTGTGGTTGAATTTCAACTATCATTCCTTTTCTATCTTCTTTCGAGTGAAAAGGAGCCACAATTGTCAAATAATCCTTCACTTCTACTGGATGAAAATCAGATTCCCAAACGGCATTCCAATTTTGATGTGGAATTACTTTTTCTGAATATGAAATTTTAAATTCGTCTGTATTTCTTGATAAAATAGTTTGATTAAAAACATCTTCCATCGAAACAGATTTTACAGCTCCATAAGCTAAAACTCCTTCTTCTGTTTCAACAAAGCTATCAAATCCTAATTCAGATAATTGAACAGTAATAATTTCAGACCAAGGATCTCTCGGCTCAACTTTAATCTCTAATTCTAAATAATCCATTAAAAAGAAGCTATAATTTGTAAAAATGAATTTGCATCTAAAGCTGCGCCACCAATTAATCCTCCATCAACGTTCGGACATGCAAATAATTCTTTTGCATTAGCAGCGTTACAACTACCGCCGTATAAAATTGAAATTGAATTAGCTATTTCTGAATTATATTTTTCTTCTATCCAACTTCTAATTGATTTATGCATTGATTCCGCTTGTTCAATTGTTGCTGTTTTACCTGTACCAATTGCCCATACTGGTTCATAAGCAATTACACATTTAACAATTTCTGAAGCATTTAAATGAAATAAACTATCTATCAATTGTTGTTTTACATATTTCAACTCATTTCCAGCCTCTCTCTCTTCTAAAGGCTCACCACAACAAAAAATCACATTAACTGAATGTTTTAGTGTAGCATCAACTTTGTTTTTTAAAAATCCATGATCTTCATGAAAATATGCTCTTCTTTCAGAATGTCCTATTAATACATTATCTGCTCCAGAATCTTTTACCTGAGTAATTGAAATTTCACCTGTAAAAGCTCCTTTTTCTTCAGGATAAAAATTTTGAAAACCAAGCTTTACATTACTTTTAATTTCTGTTAATTTTGAAATAAATAAAGAAGGACTAAAAACCATCACATCGCATTTTTCAGAAGATGTTACTTCTTTTGAAATAGTTGAAAATAATTCTTGAGCTTCTGCACTCAATAGATTCATTTTCCAATTACCAGCTACTATTTTCTTTCTCATTTCTTAAATAATATATTTTTAGATAACCATTCATACTTCGGTATAGAACGATGTGGATATTTACCTTTAATTACAGCATTTTTAATGATTAATAATGCTGGATTTGATCTACTTATTGCTTTTAATTCTATTTCGTCATTCACAAAAGTTGGAACATTAAATCCGTATTTAATTCTGAAAGCATTTATTGCACCTCTACCTGAATTTGTTATGAGAATAAAAGGGATATTGTTATGCTTACATTCTTGAAAAATAGATTTTATTCTTTCAATCGAATTCCAATTAGATTTATTCAATTGCTTGGAGACAAGAACTACAATTTTCTTTTCATGAACGATATAATTTCTTAACGAAATATCAGAATCTTCTGAATTATTTAGTTCAACTACCCTTCTAACAAATGGAATTGTTAATTCAGCGTTTGACACATCTTTTTTTGAAATGAATGGATTGAATTGTTCTGTTATAGAAGGCTGACGTGGTTCTATTATCGGAGTATTCTCAACTGCAATATTTTTCCAATTTTTCTTCTCCCAAATTTTAGAATTAGAATATTCAGAAGAAGCAGCATCAAAAGTCCTTTTAGCTCCTGTTTTAGTATTTTTATAAATTAAAATAGTTTGATATTTACCGTTTGCTCCATCGTACATTTTTTCTAACATATTATTCCCAACGGCATAAGGTCGATAATCTTTTAATGGTTCATAAATAAGAACATATGTAACAAAAAGTGAACTAATTAATATCACAATCAAAGAACTACCTAGAGTGTTACCTAAATACTTACCTCCAACTTGCTTCATCCAAAGTCCGCCAAGTAAAACTATTAAACTAAATAATATTGGGAAATACCAACCAAAAACCCAAGAAAAGAAACAAACTAAAAGTATTGATATACATAAAAACCAAAGGTTATTTCTCCAAGTATTGGATTTAATTTTCCATTGAGTAATAAAAATCCATACAACCAAATAAACCAAAACTATATCTTTCCATAGTGATTCAGAAGGTGTTAATGAGCGACCAACTGACCCTTTTAATGCATCTCCAAAACAACCACAGTCAGTTACACATTGAGGTTGTTTCATTTCATGTACAATAATCTGATTATTTAATTTTGAAACAATCTTAATACTTTTATTCGTTTTGGATTCAGCTAATTTTAATTGCCCTATTTCACTTGATAAACTGAAAACATCTTCATCTAAATACTTATTTTTTGAATCACAACTCGCTGTATGCCATGTTAAAAACGTAAAGAATAGCATCATTAACAACGTTAAATACGCCACAATTTTGATTCTTCCGCCAATAATCAACAATACACCTAATACAATTTCAATAATGCAAATAATTACACTAAAAATCAAAGCATAATCAATTAAATATTCCATTGAAAATGACGGAGAATTTAATAGTTCCTTTATTCTGTATGCCAATGCACCATCTTCAAAATATTCTTCTAATTTATAAGAGAATCCCAAGGGATCATTAGCTTTCACTAAACCAGATATAATACAAATACTTCCGACAATAACTCTTGCAACACTCGACATTAATAATCGACCTTTGAATATAATCAATCCAAAAATTGATAATAATATTAATCCAAAACCAAGTAATAAAAAAAGAAGTTGAAACTCTTTAAAATTAGGATGAAATCCAATAACAATTGAAGACAATCCTATTAAATTAACGAATACAAATAAGAAATTAAAAAACAAAGATCTGCCTTGATATGTGATTTTTTGTTTCATCTTATTTTTGTTTAAACAGATGAATCATTGCAAAAACAGAGTAATTTAACATATCAAAATAATTCGCATCAATTCCTTCACTGATAATCGTTGAACCATTGTTATCTTCGATTTGTTTAACTCGTAAAATTTTCATTAAAATCAAATCAGTTAAAGAACTCACACGCATATCTCTCCAAGCCTCACCATAATCATGATTTTTTTTCATCATTAATTCAAAAGCTTCTTTAGCATATTTATCATACAAACTGATTGCTAAAGTTGGTTCTATTTCCAATTCTTTTAATTCTCTTTCAGAAATTTGTATCAGAGCCATTATACAATAATTAATAATTGCGATAAATTCATCATCGATACTTTCTCCAACTTTATTAACACCAGTTTCTTGAATCGTACGTATACGTTGAGCTTTAATAAAAATTTGATCCGTTAAAGAGCTTGGTCTTAGTATCCTCCAAGCCGTTCCATAATCTTTTGTTTTCTTAGAAAATAATTCTCTACAAACATTGATTACATTTGTATATTCTAATGATGTTTGACTCATTTAATCTATTATGCATAATTTAAAGGTTGAAGATACACATTTTCCCACAAATAAATATCTTCGAGTAAAGGATAATTTAATTGACTTATCTATTCCGAAAGTAATGGGTATCATCAATTGCACGCCTGACTCATTCTATAAAGAAAGTAGAAAAACGACTGAAATAGAAATACTTAATCAAGTTGAAAAATTCATAAATGAAGGAGTCGACATTATTGATTTAGGTGGATATTCTTCTCGTCCAGGTGCTGAAGAAATTTCAACTCAGGAGGAAATTAGTCGTATTTCAACAACTTTAAACTGGATATCAAAACATTTTGAAAAAATTCCAATTTCATTGGATACTTTTAGATCAGAAGTTGCAAAAGTAGGTCTAGAAAATGGTGTATCAATTATCAATGATATAAGTGCTTGGAATATTGATGAAAAACTAATTGATGTTGTTCAACATTACAATTGCCCTTATATCTTAATGCATATGATTGGAACTCCCAAAACAATGCAATCGATGACAAATGATAATTCCATTTTCAAAATTGTGACTTCTTTTCTTTCTGAAAAAATCAATATATTAGAAAAAAAGGGGATCAACGACATCATTATAGATCCTGGATTTGGTTTTGGTAAAACGATTGAACAGAATTATGAGTTATTGAATCGACTGCAAGACTTAAAACTATTTAAGAAGCCTATTCTCGTTGGATTTTCGCGGAAATCAATGATTTATAACAAACTTAATTGTTCACCCCAAGAAACATTAAATGGAACAACTATATTAAACACGCTAGCAATTCAAAAAGGAGCTTCTATACTTAGAGTGCATGATGTTAAAGAAGCAAAAGAAATAATTACTTTAACTAATAATTAACTTCAAAAAAAATGCTGTCTAAAATTAGACAGCATTTTAAATTAAATCAGTTATTGTTTTTAATTCTCAACAGAGAACATTCCTACACCACATCCTTTTTCAGCAGCATCAAATTCATAAAACAAATAGAACGTACCAGTTGTTCTACAGTTAAAATCAATTTTAGGATAATGCTTTCCAGTCACTTTATTGAAAGAGGTTGCTAATAAAACCGTTTTTTCTTCATTCAAATAAATTGACATAATCATTTTTGTCTTATTATTTGGATTACTGATAGGAATTAAACGGTATTTAAGACCTGCTTTCAAAGAAATCATATAACTATCTGTTGGTGGTTTTTCTGGATTACCACCTTTTAGAGAAACTCTATAATCTTTAATTAATTTATATTTCTCTAACATTGTCAAGCCTATCGCATACTCTTGATCACCTGTACACTTAGATCCACCTAATGGTGAATTAACAATCGATAATAAACCTCCAAAACCGATAAAAAGCGCGAAAATAAAATATTTACTTTTCATATTTAGAAAATTGTTGTTGTTGTCTTTTCATTTATCATTTAAATATTCACAAATAAAGTTAACTTTTCTTTACTTTTTCATGAGTTAAATAAATGTTATTTTAAAAGTTGATTTCTTAATTTAATTGTTTCATCAATGATATTTTGAATTGCATTTCCTTCAGCGTGAATTTTGGTTTCACTCTTATCGATGAAAACTAACTCACCATTTACTTCTTGCATTTCTGGTTCTTTGATAATTTTTTCAATTTTCACTTTCTTATACAAATCTAACAATGGTTTCATCTGACGAGCTAAGTTTGCAAAATATTTATCAGTTGAAGATGCTTGTAAAACTTCGTAAATTTTCTCAACACTTTCTTTTTGCTCAGCAACACGGTTTTTCATTTCTTCAGACATATTATCATTTGCAATATATCCAATAATGTAAGATCCCTCTACCCAAGTTCCAAAAACAATTAATACACTTAATTCATTTCTACCTTTTTCTCTAAGATATTTTTCCATCCCGTTGAAACTTTCAGTAGACATTTGCATTAAAGAATCAATATTACTTGAACTCTTAGCCATTCTAATCATACTTTCAAAGTCGAAAAAACGATCAATCTCTAAATCAACAGATAATGAACGAATTGCTGCCAAATAATCAATAGCAACAAATGATTTTTCATAGATATTTATATATCCCATATCTCCACCAAATGCTCCCATCGCCATTGCTTTATCATAATTGGAAACAAAGCGATCTAGTTTTTTTGTTGGAATTAATAATTCACTATTAAATGCGTTTCCTGCTTTTTTAATAATGATTGAAGTTTCAATAGGTGAGGGAAATGATTGAATTAATTTATCAATCGCTTCTTTACTTACGTTAATTTTAGAAACTTCCGTTTTGTTCATTTCGTCCTCTAATGAATTATCAGCTTTACCAGAACAACTTACCAATAAAATAGTAAGAAAGAAGAAACTTACAATAATAGATAATGTACTTTTTTTCATGTGAATTTATTTTAGTTTAAGACTTTATTAAAATGTTTTTTTCTTGAATATTTCAATATCCATTAATTTTTTCAATGCATCAAAATACAAAGCAAAGAATAATACAATATTGAAAGTCCAAATAATTATTATGTTATACCAAAAAGTTGGAATAATCATTCCAAAAAATGACTTAACAGGGACAAACATAAAAGAACCTTCTGCTTTATAATTTGGATCTAAATGATCTCTTAAATAAACATGGTCATAATTTTGATAAACCATTGAATTTTCAACAAAAAACTTTTTCTTAGACGTCGCATTTTGAACTACATCAGAAACATTATCATTCTGGAATCTTCGTTTGATTTCCATTAGAACATCACCTCCTAGCTTTTTGTTTAAAGCTAAAATTTTATCATCTTTTTTTCTAGAAAGTTCATTTTGTTTATCTTGATATAACTCATTTAAATCATCAACATACTTCAATGCCATTCCGACAGTACAGTTTTTTAAATTAAATGATAATAAACTTTTCGCTAATGGCTTTGTAGCTTCAAATTCTAATGTTTTTAGCACTGTATCATTGCAAATGACTTTACTTTCATCTTTATCACCTGAAACTTGATCATTTAATAAATCAGTTAAATATGGATACAAATAAGAAGTTCGATAGTTGTAATCACTCAATAATTGTTCAAAATCAAAGATTTCACTTTCGTACTTATTCTCAGAAAATTGTGCAACCATGATTCCTTCATAAGCCCACTTTGAAACCATAATATTTGATACTACTGGAATATGATGTCCACCACCAATTGCTTTATTCAAATTTTCAAACTTAAACATTGCTCCACCTAATATCATTTGTGGAATTACGATTAATGGGATAATAATGTAAATCGTGACAATCGTTTTAAAACTTGAAGATAAAAGTAATCCAAGTATATTTCCAAAAACAAACACTGAAAAAATCAATGCCCAATAGTATACGAAATTATCATATAACTCTATAATTGTATTACCTACAGCACACAACAAAAAAGATTGAATTAATGATAAAATTGTCAAATAAGTAACCTTTGATTTCAAATAACTTAAGCGTGATAAACGAAGAAATTTTTCTCGTTTAAGAATTTTTAAATCCTTGAAAATTTCTTCAGCACTTATCGTCAATCCAACAAACAAAGCAACTATAATTAACATAAAAATGTAAGCTGGTACATTTTCATTCATACTAAAAGTGTATTCTTGATCTGTGTTATTTGAACTTTTAATAATAAAACTCAATAAAGCAGCTAATACAGGCGCCTCTAACAAAGCAATCAAAACATATTGGCTATCATTCAAACGAGACATTAAATCTCGCGAAAAGAAAACCAAAAATTGTTTTACAATGTTTGGTGGTTTAATCGTATGTAATTTATCGAACTCTTTGTTCTCTTCAACAACTTTTGGTTTGATATTTTTTTTAAAATATTCATTCCACTTTTCAGGTTTGATTTTACGATTAGGTGTGTAATTTCCAAAATCATCAATCTCTTTATCTTCAAGCGTGTCAAATATTTGCTCCGGAGTAACATTACCACAAGTGATACACTCCCCTATTTCTTTATTTACTTGATCTGTAATTGTTTTAAAGTAAATTACAGCTTCAATTGGATTACCATAATAAACTGGTAAACCACCAACATCTAAAATAAATAACTTATCAAATAATTTATAAATTTCACTGGCTGGTTGGTGAATTACAACGAAAATAATTTTACCTGTTTGAGCTAAATGCTTTAATAAGGTCATTACATTTTCAGAATCTTTTGAAGATAAACCAGATGTTGGCTCATCCACAAATAATACCATTGGTTCACGAATTAACTCAAGAGCAATATTCAAACGTTTACGTTGACCACCACTAATTTTTTTATTCAATGGACTACCGACAGCAATATCTCTAATTTCAAAAAGGCCTAATTCCTTTAATACTTTTTCAATTCGAACATATATTTCATCCTCAGTCCAGGTATTGTTAATTAATTTGGCATTGTAATACAAGTTTTGCAATACAGTCAAATCTTCCATTAACAAATCATCCTGTGGAATAAAACCAATATTCGCTTTAGCTTCAATTGTTTTTATGTCGTAACCATTCAACAAAATTGTTGCTTGATCAGTTGGTTCAATACCAGATAAAACATTTAACAATGTTGTTTTACCAGCTCCAGAACCTCCCATGATTCCAACCAAAGTTCCAGATTCTTCAACAATCTTTATTCCATCAAGTGCTACTTTTCCATTCGGAAAAGTATACTTTGGAATTGTCGCATCAAAAAGAATACTTTCGTTTGTTTCCTTTTTTCGATAGTTTGTTAAAACTTCACTATAAAAAATAGAAGATTTTGGTGTTCTAATTGTTGAACCATCATTAACGACATACGTTTTATTTGATTTTATTTGGAGACCATTTAAGTGAACACTTAAATCACCAAAAAATCTAAACAATACGATACCGGCTGATTCAACAAGTAAAAAGTAAAAAACAGCATTTAATCCTTCTTTGTTATACAAACGAGGATCTTCAATGCCGAAATGAGATTTATCTAAATAAATTTGGAAATTTTCATTTCCCTTAATGTCTTCTATTGAATTTGCAGCTGAAAAATTATAAATATTCTCATATTCTAATTTTTCAATTTTAAATACATCACCAATTGTTTTTAATAATTCAAGTCGTAATGTTGAAACTGTATCAGAAATAAATACAAATTCAGTAATACGAACTAGAACAATTGATTTTTGTTTTTGAGAAAGAGTTTTGTTGATTCTTTTACATAAAGCTAATGTTCTTACAGAATCCTTTACAGAAGTTCTATTTTCATTACCTCCAGATGATTCTGCATTTTTATAATCTGTATATTGATCATAATATACATCAAAACGTTCTCTAGAAATTTGAGATAGAAGAAATTCTTTAACGTATTCATCATGCACTTCACTTCCACTATTATCTTGTTTACTGATAATAGCAAAAAGCTGCATTAACGCCTTTAATATTTCCTCACTCATATTTTATTTTTTAAGAAATAAGACTTAAAGATTCAAGACGCAAGACCAAATTTATTAAAACGACTGTATAATCAAATTTAATGGTCTTGAGTCTATTCGTCTCGTTTCTAATTATATTCCAACAATTTGAAATGGAACTTCAACTAATTCAGAATATTCTTCTGCAGCTTCTTCCATATCTGTATCACGTTTATCGTAATTCCAAATAATTTCAATTGTATTATTTCCTCCTGTATGGATATCTTCTAAACGCATTAAAATATCTAAAATTAATTTAGAAGATGCAGTATTAAAATACTCTAAATTTACGATAAATTTATACGCTCCACTTGGAGTTTCTTCCAATTCATCTAACCATTCTAATACAGGTGCATAAAATGTAGTAACATCTTCTGGTAAAGATCTACCACTTATTTTCATCTCTTTTGTTCCAGGATTGAAATCAATTTCTGGAGTATCATCTGTTTTAGCAATTACTAAATGTTCCATTTTTATAAGTTTAAGAATTTAAAATATAGACTTCCCAATTCAATTTCAAAAATACATATTCTAATTAAAATTTGTAGATTCAAAATATCAACAAAAAGACCTATTTATTCAATGATTTTGTTAATTTGTGTCTTTAATGTAAAATATTTGTAATTCGCCGAATCAATATCGTAAAAACCAAAATCTAATTTATTTTCCGTTTTTCTAGCAACATCAATAAATCCAAGTCCAGCACCACCTACTTCAGAAATTCTAGAATTTAATCTCGCTTGTTTATACAAATCTTTTAATTCATCTGCATTCAAAGAATTCACTTGGTTAATTCTGTCAGAAACCATTTGAATTGTATCAACATGAATAGGGTTTCCAGTAACAAGATTATAGTAGTTTTCTTGTTCTATCAAGACGAAGCAAGGTTGAACTACCGATTTCTCGTCATCAGTGTACTGGTGTTTTGTAATGTTTTGAAGTTGTTCAACCATTACATTAAAAATCTTTTTACGAACTAAATCATCAATACCAGAAGATTCTAATTTACCCTCTGTATAGTTTAACATTGATTTTACAATCTCCTGATTAAACTCACCTGAATAAATTAAAACGGCGTTCTCATCATTCATAATCGAATGAATTTGTTTTAAAGGATTTTCCATTGGCGCCATAAGTTAATTATTTGAAATTTCAATTTCGATTATTAAAAAACAATCGTTCCCATTTTCCCCGTCATAATGATATTTAACTTTACCAGCAGAGCGGATAAACATATCAATTAATGCTAAATTTTCTTTTTGCGTTTCATCTAATTCAGAGCGCATTGAGATAATATTTTTTCTTTTTGATTTTAATTCATCTATTGTTGAAGAAGAAATTTCAGAAAGTATTTCGTCTAATCTCGCTTTTCTTTCATTATTCAATTTAGTCCCAACAACAATATTATGACCATTTTCAATTTTGTTCAATAATAAAATAGAATTTTTAGCTGTTGAATGAGCTTTGTCATTTGAACAAATGTTCTGAACACATTCAACAACAACACTGAATATTCTATTTTTTATGTTAACATCTAATTTATCATTGTTAATTTGACTTTCAACAATTGAAAAAACAGATTTAGATAATAAGCTCTCAAAATTATCACGGATTGCAAGCAAATAATTACTTTCCGCCATTAATTTCTGTAAGTTAAACGTATATTCCATAGCTTAAATTTCAACTCCAATTAATAATACATCATCCACCTGTTTGTGGTCACCTTTGAAATCATCGAATTTATTACTGATTAATTCTTTGAAATCATTCATTGGTACAGATTGATTTTCCAAAATGAATTCTCTCAATCGAGAAGTCATCCATTTCATATTCTCTTCTCCTCCTACTTGATCGATAATACCATCTGAAAAAACAAAAAACTTATCTCCATTTTTCAATTCGATTGTATGATCAGAATAAGTATTTCTATTTCGATATTGCATCCCTCCTACAGGGAATTTATCACCTTTAAAAGTCTCTAATTCACCATCGCGAAGAAACAGCATCGGCAAGTGAGCTCCAGAAAATAATAATTCTTTCTTTTCAAAATCAATTCGACACAATGAAGCATCCATTCCATCAGCTGCTTTATTACCTTCAGCATCTTGTTTTAATGTCTGAACAACAGCTTTATGAAGTTCTGCTAATACCTCTGATGGTGTTTTACATTCATTTCCATTTTGAACGATCGCATTCAACAATAAATTACCAATCATTGACATCATTGCCCCAGGTACACCATGACCAGTACAGTCAATGGCTCCGTAATAAACATATCTGTCTTTTTTCAATAACCACGGAAAATCACCTGAAACAACATCTTTTGGCTTATAAAAAACACAATGTTTTCCTAATGCATCGGAAAAAATTTCAGCAGAAGGAATAATCGATTGTTGAATTCGTAAGGAGTAATTAATACTATCTAATATTTTTTTACTTTGGGCCTCAATCAATGCTTTAGTTGCCTCTAACTCTTGTTTTAGAGCTCTCTCTCTGAAAGTTGCAGTAATTAAATGTGAATTTGTTTCAGATAACTCTTCCACTTGCATCATAGCCATTGATAATTCTTCTTTCAATTGACCTAATGTCTTACTGATTTTTGAAAATGACGCTAATGCCGTTTCAATAGTAGCCTTCAATTGATTTTCATCGAAAGGTTTTATCAAATAACCACTTGGTTCAGTATGCATTGATTTATCGATAATTGCAGCGTCTAAATCAGCAGTAATATATAAAACAGGAACGTCTTGAATTTTTTTGATTTCAGTTACAACATCAATTCCTGTTAAAGAACCTTCTAATAATATATCAACAAGTAACAAATTAGGCTTATGTTCTTTATATGCTTCAATTGCTTTTTCACCATCTGAAATAACATCAATGATGTCATACCCCCATTTTGTTAGAAATTCTCTTAATAATAATGCAACAAATGCATCATCTTCTATAATTAATACTTTTACAGCCTTGTTATTCATACTTGTCTAATTTTGTTTTCAAATATTGAAATAAATCTTATGCTTCTATAGCTGCGTAATTTTTTATGCTATCGATAAAAGAATTATCGAATAACCATACAAACTCAGGGTTGAAACTTGCTTTTGAAGATTCAAAGCTTGTTTTAAAACTAATTAAATATAATTCGTTATCAACTTCTGATGAAATATATTGTTCCATTTCACTTGATGTTACCTTTTTCAAATTAGGAACACCACCATGAATTTTCACTTTTAATAAATTTGAAAATTGAGTAATAACTGAAGCAGATATAATGTTATCTACTTCTAACATTATTCCATCACTCATTTCAGCCATCATTTCTGGACTGTTTAAGATTTCAGGAGGAAGAGCTGCTGATCTTAAATGATTAGCTTCTTCTTCAGAAAAAATCAAACAACATATTCCTTTCATTTCACCAATTACTTTCGTAGTCAATAAATGAATATTTGTCTCATCTTTTTTTCCTAATTCTAAAGGAGGTTGATTTAAATTTTTTTCAGCGTCGAAATCTTTTAATGTAATCGTTTCATTCATAAAGAATGATAAAGATTCTGCCGATTTTACTAATCCTGCAGATATTATCTTTTTTGCTACATCAATTTCATGTGGAGTTAAATCTTTCATCATAGTGTGATAAGTTAAAGTTTACGCAAAAAGATTATCTACTCTTTCTACTAATACATCGGCAGTAAATGGTTTAACTAAATAATCTTGAGCGCCATTTGCCTTCCCTTCAGCAACAACGTCATCTTGACCAACCGCACTAACCATAATTATCTTAGATACAATACCTTCAGCTCTTAATTCCTTCACAATGTCAATACCAATCATGTCTGGTAAGATATTATCCATTGTAATTAAATCTGGCTCGTGTTCCAATGCCATTTCAATCCCTTGACTACCAGTACCCGCTTGACCAATTACTTCGTAACGACCAGTTGCAGTTAAAGCAGAATTAATAAGAGTTCGCATATACATGGAATCATCAACTATTAATACTTTTTTCATTTTACTAATTTTAATCTATGTTTTAATACAACTTTAAAGTAATTAATATTTTTTAATTACCTTCTCTTTTTATTATTTATTTTGAAAATTATCATTTAACCTTACTCATTATATATTTAGAGATTTCTGTTAAAGGCATAATTTTATCAGCAGCATTTAATTTAATAGCTTCTTTTGGCATTCCAAAAACAACACATGATTGTTCATCTTGCGCTATTGTATGTGCGCCTGCTTCTTTCATTTCAAGCATACCTTTTGCGCCATCATCTCCCATCCCTGTTAAGATTGCTCCTATTACATTTTTACCAGCATATCTAGCTACAGAACGAAACAAAACATCTACTGAAGGTCTATGACGATTCACTAATGGCCCATCGATAATTTCAACATAATAAAAAGCACCACTTCTTTTTAACATCATGTGTTTTCCTCCTGGCGATAATAATGCATGTCCACGTAAAACTTTATCTCCATTTTCTGCCTCTTTAACATTCACTTTACAGATAGAATCTAAACGCTGAGCAAATTGTTTTGTAAACATCTCAGGCATATGTTGAACTATTACAATACCTGGACAATCGGATGGAAATCCTTCTAGTAATACTCTCAATGCTTCTGTCCCACCTGTTGATGCTCCAATAGCAATTACGGTTTCTGTTGTTTGAACCATACTCTTAGAAGTACTTTTACTTAAAACAGCATCAGCACTTAATTTTGGAGCGACATCAGTTGAAGTTCTTCCTGTAAATGTTCTTTTTCGAACATTCGACATTGCTGCTGCTTTTACTTTATCACATAAATCAATTTTAGATTGTTCTAATAAAGCTTTTGTATTTACCTTTGGTTTTGCAAGTACTTCAACAGCACCATATTCCAAAGCAAGTAATGCAGAATCTGTTCCTTTTTCTGTTAATGTAGAAATAACAACCACAGGAATAGGATGTTGCGACATTAATTTTTTCAAAAAAGTCAAGCCATCCATTCTTGGCATTTCAATATCTAATGTAATTACATCAGGAACACATTCCTTAATTTTTTCTACAGCAATGTATGGATCTGCTGCCACACCAACTATTTCAATTTGAGGATCAGACTCTAGAATCGATACTAATGTCTGTCTAACTAAAGCAGAATCATCAACAACTAATACCTTTATTTTATCCATTATTTTTCAGTTTTTGTAAGGAACTTCATCATCACTTGACCTGTACCTGTATCATATCTTAGTTTTCGACCAACTGTTCCGCCTGTATTTTCTGCAATTATTTTAATTCCATGAGTTGCAAGCACTTCTTTTGCTATTTCAATATTTCTATCTCCAATATTCATTGAGCTATCCATCTGATTTGCACCTCCAAATACTTTAGCTATCATATTATTTGTAGAAGAACCATTTTTAATCATTTTTTCGATTAATTTTTCAGTCGCGATATTTCCAAATTTAGGAGAAGCTAAACCATTACCATTCCACAAGGGGAGCATGTAATGATTAATTCCTCCGATTTTTAATTTTGGATCAAACAAACAAACAGCAACACAAGATCCTAAAATAGTATCCACCATATATTGCTCCTTTTCAGCAAATAATGCTGATGGATATAAATAATGTTTGTTAAATTCTTCTTCCATTTTTTATCGATTCAAGATTAATAGAATTACTCATTTATTCAAATCTTAATTCTTATAACCTAATTTCTAAATCTTTTATTTAAAAAAGCATATCATCTTCATCCTGATCAAACAAGAAATCATTTCCGTCTGAAGAGAAAACATCTTCTTCTCCATTTGAAAATTCAAGTTGTTGAACAACAATTTTAAATTCACTACCATCACCAAGTTTGCTTTCAAGTGAGATATCACCATGTAGAATTTCTAAAAGGGCTTTAGTGATACTTAAACCCAATCCATGACCTCCATATGTTTTTGTTGAACCTTCTTCAATTTGATGAAAACGATCATAAATTTTATCTTTTTGAGCATCACTAATTCCTATTCCGGAATCTTTTATTGAGAAATAAAGTTCATTTTCATTTACTGAAGTATTTATTTCAATAGTACCCGTATATCTATTAAATTGAATTGCATTTGAAATTAAATTACTCAAAATCAGATGTAATTTCTCAGAATCCGTTTTAAATATTGTTTTGTCTGGAATTGTATTATTAAAAGTCAATTCAATTTCTTTTTTAGAAATCTTACTTTTAAAAGATTCAACAACAGTATTAATAAGTGATGAAATATCAACAGAAATAACAGAAAGCGGTGATTCACCAGCTTCTATTTCGGCAGAAAGAAAAATATTTCTCAATTGAAAATCTAAATCAAATGCTTCTGAAAAAATCAATGTTGCAAATTTTTGCATAGCTGAAACATCCATTTTTCCCTCTGAAATATTTTTAGACAATTCTAAAATTGAAGCTATAGGATTGTTTATTTCATTGCGAATATTTGATAAAAAATTACTTTTTAAATCTTCGGAAGCAATCAATTTTTCATTAACCGTATTTAATTCTTCAATCAAATTACGTTCATCTTCTAACATTTTCTTATTCTCATCGAAACGTTGTTTCAATTCGTTAAGTAATTGTTCATCTGTTAATTGACTTTTCATATTCTTATTTTTAATAATCTCTAATTCAAAATACTCTATTAAATATAACTATTATAAATTATATTTTTTGGAACATAGTTGGTTTTATTTGTTTTAAAGGCACATCATATCCTGAGATAGACTCTGAATGTCCTAAGAAAAAATAGCCACCTTTTTTTAAGTGGTGACATAATTTATTTATTACTTTTTCTTGGGTTTCTCTGTCAAAATAAATTAAGACATTACGACAGAATATTAAATCAAAATCGTTTGGAACATCATATGAATTATCCATTAAATTTAATCTTTGAAAACGAGCTTTTGATCTCAATTCAGGAACAATTCTCACGGTTGGTTTTTCAACATCCTTTCCTCTTAATAAATATTTCTTTTTTTGAGATAATGGAATTACATCTACTCTTTCTAAAGGATAAATAGCAGTTGCAGCTTTTTCTAAAATCCTTGTTGAAATATCAGTTCCTAAAATTGAAAAATCAAAAGATCTCTTACCTTCCAAAAATTCACTAATTACAATAGCGATGGTATAGGCTTCTTCACCTGAAGAACTTGCGGAACTCCAAACTTTAAAAGGTTTTTCAGATTTATTATTATAATGCTCAGGTAAAATAACATCTTTCATAAAATCAAAATGAGCAGATTCTCTGTAAAAATCTGTTTTATTTGTTGATACCAAATCAATCATATTCACGATCTCTTCTTCTCCACATTTACCAGAAAGTATGAATTGGCAATATTCTTTATACGAATCCATATTGTTAATTCTTAACCTAGGTTTCAACCTAGATTCAAGCATTATTTTCTTTGTTATTGGTAATTTTATACCATAATTAGTGTAAATAAATGCAGCTAATTTATTAAAATCAGCATCACTTAAATTATTTTTAGTATCTAACATATTCTAATTAAATAAACCATTTCTAACTGTACATCTCAACAGAAAAGCAACAGGATTATAACTTCCTAATACCGCTCCTGGTTGATAGATATATTGAAAACTAGGTTGTAAATTGATAAAAGCATTTACTTTAATATTGTAATTAATTTCAGCCTCAATTTCATTTTTTGCAAAGCCTTGTTCTCGAACTAATTTTTGATTTACGAATGGACAAAAAGCACCTATCGCCAAAACATCTTCAGGTCGTTTTTTAAATAAACCTGTATAAGCTAAACCTCCACCGATTGAATAATTATAGAAATTCTGCTTACCAGGAACAAAATCCGCTGTAAAAAAACCAGAAAGATATTGACCAGAATCTTGTTTCTCAAAAAACAATACTTTATCTGCTATTAAATATAATCCATTATTACCTTTTACATTTGGATGATTACCTAAAGAATCGGTAGTTGTTAAATCGTAAAAAATATTTCCTGTATGATTCCACATACCTAGTTTTATAGATGATTTCCAGACATCATTTTTAACATTTCTTATCTCTGCTTCATTCATCGCCATTACTCCTTCTCCTTCAGTGAAAC
>CANGHX010000049.1 GCA_947453715.1 Flavobacteriales bacterium
GTTGAAAAATAAACAAAAAATAAAAACAGCGTTATATTTTTACCTATTCTATCAAATTTAACTTTTTGATTATAAAGTGTGTTTTGCTTTTTCATTTTAAAAATTATTATTTTTAAAAGCGGCTTTGGCAACAATAATATTGTTCCTCAAGGATGTTCACTTTATTAACTTATATGACCAAATTTAATGCAAAATCACATCCAAAATTGCATTTCATATAAGCTTAAAAATAATATAATATGACCTAAGTAATTTTAATTATTAAATAAGTAAATAATACTTAGAAATGAAAATATTACCTGAAATTCAAGAACATAATCAGAAATTGAGTAACCTTTTAAATCAATTTTTTTGAATTAGTATACAGTAAAAATATGGAAAAAGAAGAGTAGAACTTTTATTTGAAGTTACAATAGATTTTGTTGAAGTGTATAAAGGAAAGTAACCGCTAAAATCAATAAAAGCTTAACGAAGTGATAAAGAAATAATTTAAAATTTTAGAAGAAAAAATAGAAATTCTTATTATCAATGTATATATTTCTTATTTAAGAACTTTTGAAATGTAATGAGAAATATTTATGTTTACTTCAATTTAAGAATGTTTATTACGCTTGAAGTAATCAATTCTACACCAATTGAAATAATAATAAAACCTATAATTCTAGAAAGTGCATTTATACCTTGTGATCCCAATAATTTTACGATGAAAAATGAACTTTTTAAAGTTAAATAAATCACCCCACACGCAAGAATCATAGCTATTACAACATATAAAATCTCATCATTTTTTGTGTATTCCTGATTATAAGTAATCAACATTGAAATAGTTCCTGGTCCTGCAATCATAGGAATAGCCAACGGTGTTAGTGAAATATCCGTTTTTGTTTCTTCTTCTACAACGACCATTTTCTTCTTCATTCCTTTATGTTTATTAAACTCACCTTTTAACAATGCAAAACCAGAAGCGGCAATGATTAATCCACCTGCAATTTTTAAAGAATTTAATGAAATTCCAAAAAAGGTTAATATAAATTCTCCTAGAAAAAATGAAATAAATAGAATGAACATTACATTTATAGAGGTCCAAAAAGCTACTTTATTTCGTGGTTTAATTTCTAGACTTTGTGTTAAAGAAACAAACACAGGAACTGTCCCTATTGGATTCATGATTGAAACCAAAGACCCTAAAACTATCAACATTAAATTCATACTTTTATTATTTAAAATTTGACTCCTAAGATTAAAATATCATCAACTTGAAATGTATTTCCTTGCCACTCTTTTAATACTTTTTCTAAATAAATTCTTTGAGATATTAAATCCAAATGCTGGATGGAAAGTAATAATTCTTTAAACCTTCTAATATTAAATTTCTTATTCGCTGAACCTCCAAATTGATCATAATATCCATCAGAAAATAAATAGATTACATCTCCTTCTTGAATGTCAATTATGGTGTTTTTAAATGAATTTATTTTTATACCATTGAAATAACCAATTGGAAATCTATCACCTTTATAAACTATTAATTCATTATTTCTAATTAAATATAAAGGTAAGTTGGCCCCCGCAAATTCTAATTTCATCTTTGAATAATTCATTAAACATAAAGCCATATCCATTCCATCTTTTATCTCGCAATCATCACTTTGTTGCCTTAAGGCAAGACGGACTTCATTATTTAATTCATTCAAAATTTTATTTGGATTGTATATTTTGTATTCTTTAATGATTTTATTTAAACTGTTAATTCCAATAACGCTCATTAAAGCACCAGGTACACCATGACCAGTACTATCTGCAACTGCAAACAATACACAGTTTTCTATTTCTGTTTCAAATTTCAATAAATCACTCGACTCTTCTTCAATTGAATGAATAAAATCATTTTCCAATGAAAGTAAATATTTAGAAATCATTTTCTTGCTCTTAATTTCACTTACATTTATTGAGTCAATCCAATAAAAATCGCCGCTAACGATATCTTTAGGCAGATAAATAATGAAGCTGTCTAGTAGGCTTTTCTTTATCAAATTTAAAGGAGGTAATAACGCCTTTTGAATTCGCTTAGCATAAATTAAACTATCGGTGACATTCTGATTCATTTCTATCAATTCAGATTGTTTAGTATCTAAAATTTGTTTTTGATGAAGTAATTTATTTTTTTGCCTTGTAATTTCTGAAGTTCGTTCTTCAACTTTTTCTTTAAAGAAATTTAGATGATTGGTAATTTCTTCAGACATCAATGAAAAACTTTCTTTAATCATTGATATTTCAAATCCATCAGATTTTTCATATTTAATTGGGAAATATTTAAATTCGCTCTTTGCATATTGGTTGATTGAATTACTTAAATTTGAAAGAGGTTTAGTTATTCGTTTTGCAAAAAAATAACTTAGAAACAAAGATGTTATTATGATAAGTAAGAAAGAAAAATACAAAATATTCTTGATTTTTACCAATAAAATATTTCCAGCTTTTAGCGACTTAATTTTTTGATGATTGAAATAATTTTGTAGTTCTTCACTGTTTTCTTGTAGCTTATAAATAAGTTCTTTATTCTTATAAGTTCCTAATTTTAATTCAATTGCAACTAATTTTTTAAATGCTGAATCGTAATTTGTGACAATATTTAATAAATACTTTTTTCTATAAGTGGCGATTTTATTGTTATCCAAAATGTCAAATTTAAGTTCGTTTATTAATTCATTGAATTTCACGACATATTGGAGTTCTTTTCTAATAATAAAATCTTTTTCATTCCTTCTAAGAGATAAAATATTAATTTGCTTTAAATCCTTCTCATTACTCATTAATTCATGAGCATATTTCCTCATACTCCCTTCAATCCCAAAATCTTTATATCCTCGTTGTTTAATATTTTCAACAACTTCATTAAATATCTTAGAATTGAGTAAATACAAATTATAAATTTTGTTGATGTTAAAATTGTCAGAGATTTCTAAATCGTTCTTTTTGATCAACAAACATTTCTTTAATACCATCTTTTTTAAAATCGCATTTTTTTCAAGAATAAAACTTTTATTAGTTTTAAAATAAATAGGATTAGACTTTTCATAATTCAAAAATTCCTGTTGAATTTTAAAATTTAAAAGACACAAAACATTTATTTCATCAAGATTATTTACATACTGTGAAATTTTTTCTTTTTTATTGAAATAGATCACGTTTATAGTAACTGAAACAATAGAAATAGATGAAAAGAACAAAAAACTATAAAATAATTTATACTTAATTTTTTTCACAATACATAGTTTAACAATTCAAAAGTAATTTTAAATAATCCCGATATTGTTAACTTAAGATTAATGAATAATGAACTTTAAAAAGTCAAGTAATTATACTTAGAAAAAATCTGATTTGTACATTTCTAAACAATATGTGATTTTTTTAGGTTTTCATTTCATTGTTACCCGTTTTTTCAATTAATAATATTTGTATGTAAATAAAAAAGTATTAAGTAAATCAATGAATAAAAAATATTAAATATTAAGTAAATTACTAGAACCTTTATTTTTTAATCTTTTTAAGTATTATATAACTTAACGAAAAAAGAGAGTAAAATACTAATAATCAATTATTTAAAATTAAATCAATGTCCATTAATTGTTTCAGTTTAAATTATAATTCCACAAATTAATACTTATAACTAATATCAACGTTAAAATCACAGTTTTAATACATAATCACATTGAAAACATTAAGATGATAAATACATTTAAAAACATAATAATAAGAAATGGCTTTATTTAATTGTTTGAAGTGTTCCATTTATTAAATTGTAATCCACAATCTCAAATGAATAATTAAGAATAATTTTGAAAAAATAACCAAGTATAAAATAAGAAAGATCATAAAGTATATGTAATATGAAATTCAACTATTGAATAAAATACAATAGAATAAATTAAAATTCAAATAATAGATGATTGTATAGATCAATGAACCATAATAATAATGAGAATTTAAAAAAGTTATTAATCTAACCAATCATAAATTAATCATTAAACAAAAAATGATAACAAAAGAACCTCTTATATTTCTGAATATGTCTAAGTCTAATTAAATTTTCTACACAACAGGAATAACAGATAGATTATGTTAAATAGAAATTGCTTGGAATTTTAAAAAAAATACTCAGGGTTCCTTTTTGAGTATTCCGCAATCAAAATTATTCAAACAAGCCTAATTGAGGCGGAGTCAGATGTATAAGTATTTCATTCGTATTAATAGCTATTCTTCCATTTTCCAACCAATCCTGTTCGTCTAATAGTATTGCAGCCGATCCATCTTTTGTGATGATAGTGTAGGTTTCCATGGCAAGATTAGTTGTCGGATCAATACAACGATTCCATAGCCCAGCCAAACTAAAAATTTGCTGATCTGCGATAGAATATTTTTTCTTTTCCTTATAACGTCCAACCTTTTTCCATTCGTAGATTCCAGTAGCTGGTATCAGACAACGTTGCTCAAGATAGTTTCTATAGGATTTTGTTTTGGAAAGTGTTTCGAATACAGCATTCAGTGTATTACCTTGTCTTATGCGTAATTCAAAATGAGGTATCAATCCCCAATGATACAATTGGATAGTTCCAGGATCTTCATTTGTGATAACGGGACATAACGGTTTTTCAAATCCGTTGATAAATTCCTTCGGCTCGAAATCTTCTTCCAAAGGGAATTTTGCTGTAAACCGCTCCTTCAATTGTTTAGGAGTCGCCTTCAATTCCTTATGGTAACACATTATCGCTGTTTCAATTGTTGTTTAATTTCCTCCATATCATAACGTAAGTTACGAAACATATCTGTAATATTTTCGGTTCTAACATCATCGGGTGTCGATTCTGTTGTGCTGAAGCTACACTGAAACTGCCATATTTCCAATATTTCGCTCGTATTTACCTCATAAGGCTTGTAAAAGTTATTGTCGGAATGAAATATATAAACATCATTGTTTTTCTCTTTATGACAAATGCGTTTATACACGATTCCTTCATTTTGCGTTAAAATCACATAAGTTCCTCCATCTTTAATTTGACTTGCATTTTCGACATATTTTGCGACGATAAATGAGCCTTCTTTATGGGGTGGCATAGAATCTCCTTCTATTGGAAATGCCCTGTACTTCCCTTTTGATAAAAAGGGCAAATACATATGCTGCAGTTGTTCTATGAATTCAGGATCTCCATATCCAGTCATATATCCAGCCTTTGCCTTTAGAGGGATAATTTCAATATTATCTTTCCCTGTTTTATCAACAGTTATCGGTAATAATATTCGATTATCATCCATTTTCAAGAGTTTATCCAAAGGTATCTTCGTTACATTTACACTGATTAAAATATCAATACTCACATGAAAAAATAACGAGATATTTTTTAATATATCCAAAGGAGGTTCAGACCTAGATTCCTCATAGGAGGATAGACGGGCTCGAGTAATAGTCAACTCATCTGCTAATTTTTGTTGAGAGAGCCCCCTCTGCCCTCTTAAATACCTGATATTATCTGCTAAAATTGACATTGCTATAATTTATAGCAACAAATATATAATTATTTGCTATTATTTGGTGTATTCTTGCAGTATCACTTAACGAATTATTTTAAAATTAATATGAATAGGACAGTTGTGCATATGGATTTAGATACATTTTTTGTATCGTGTGAAAGGTTGATAAACTCTGAATTGAATGGACTTCCTTTGATTATTGGTGGTGGTGACAGAGGTGTAGTTGCATCTTGTTCGTATGAAGCAAGAATGTTTGGGGTTCGTTCTGCAATGCCCATGAAAATGGCATTACGACTTTGTCCTCAGGCGAAGGTAATAAAGGGAGATATGGAATTGTATTCCAAGCAGTCCAAACTTGTTACGGAAATAATGGAAGAAAAAGCCCCCGTAGTTGAACGCGCAAGTATTGATGAGTTCTATCTTGATATTTCTGGTATAGACCAATTTTTTGGATGCTATAAATGGACTAATGAGCTTTCTCAATTCGTATTTAAACAAACAGGACTACCGATTAGTTTTGGGTTATCAGTCAATAAAACAGTTTCAAAAATCGCAACTGGTGAAGGTAAACCAGAAGGAAAAATTGAAGTCTGCAAAAATGAAGTTCGCCCATTCTTAAATCCACTTTCGATAAAAAAAATACCGATGCTAGGCGACGCGACTTTCAAACTTTTGTCACGCATCGGAATCCGAAGAATCCAAACACTTTCGGAAATGCCAGTGGAGATGCTCCAGAAACTTCTTGGAAAAAACGGAAATGAACTTTGGAAAAAAGCGAATGGAATAGATGATCGACCAGTTGAACCGTATTGTGAACGAAAATCAATTTCTACTGAACAAACATTTGATCAGGATACAATTGATATAACAGCCATGAAAGCATTATTGGTAAGGATGGTCGAAAAACTCTGTTTCCAACTCAGGAATGAACAATGGCTCACCTCTGTTATTGTTGTAAAGATTCGATACACTAACTTTGACACGGAGAGCAAACAATGTAAAATTGCGCTGACATCCTGTGATCATGTAATCATTGAAAATGTCCAAACCTTGTTTAAAAACCTCTATCAACGTAGAATGAGACTGCGTTTAATTGGGGTAAAGTTTGCTGGATTGGTGAGAGGAAATTATCAAATCAACCTCTTCGAAGATACAACTGAAATGATTTCACTCTATCAGGCGCTTGATAAAATCAAGAATCGATTTGGTGAAAATGCAATTCACCGTTCAATCAGTCTCAATTCTAAATTACGTAGATAATTATGTTCCTCAATTGCCATTCATATCACAGTCTACGTTATGGTACTATTCCTGTTTCTGCATTGGTGAAATCCGCCAAGGAATTAGGAGTAACTCAATTAGCATTAACAGATATCAATGCCAGTGCAGGTGTATTTGATTTTGTAAAAGCTTGTCGTGATCAGGGGATAAAACCACTAATAGGAATTGAGTTCTGGCAAGACAATCGTTTACTGTTTATAGCACTGGCAAAAAACACACAAGGTTTTGCTGAAATCTGTAAGTATCTTACATCCTATAATATATCAAAGGAAAATATTCCTCAACTCTCTCCCCCTTTTCAAAACGTCTATGTCATTTATACTTTGGAAACAGCTCCAAATCAACTACGTGACTTTGAATTCATCGGAGTAAAAACAACTGAATTAAGTCAATTAATTCAGCCGTACTGGAAAGCAAAAATTAAGAACATGGTCGCTTTACATCCGGTAACAATTAGAAATGAAAATGAATTTGAATTACATAGGATTCTGAGGGCAATTGATCTGAATATACTTTTATCATTACTGAAACCTAGTGATCATGGGCTACAAAATGAAGTGATGATTCATCCAGACAAGTTAAAAGAGCAGTTTAGGGATTTTCCAGAGATTATTCAAACAACACAACTGTTAATGGACAACTGTTCTTTTGATTTTGAATTCGGGATTCTACGCAACAAAAAATATTATACTGGCAATGAGGAAGATGACCGTTCGCTATTAAAGAAGCTTGCTTATGAAGGAATGATCATTCGATACGGAACAAATAATGAAGCAGCAATAAACAGAGTTAACAAAGAATTACAGGTAATTGACAGTCTTTGTTTTTCTGGTTACTTTCTAATTACTTGGGATATCATTCAATTTAGCAACAGTAAAGGTTTTTTGCATATTGGCCGTGGAAGTGGAGCGAACAGTATTGTAAGCTACTGCTTGGGAATTACAGATATTTGCCCGATTGAATTGGACTTATATTTTGAGCGTTTTTTGAATCCAGACAGATCAAGTCCTCCAGATTTTGATATTGACTGGAGTTGGACGGATCGGGACACTATTCTGGAATATATCTTCAATAAATATGGTGCAGAGCATGTCGCATTCACCGGAACAACAGTAGAATTTAAATACCGATCTATTATCCGGGAGCTAGGAAAAGTATTTGGACTTCCTAAAGCGGAATTAGATATTTTAACCAGAACCTCCAAAATCTTTCATGCAACAAATGAAATTGAAAAAATTGTACATAACTACGGAATGATGTTGGAACGTTATCCAAATCAACGTAGTATGCATTCCTGTGGGATTTTAATCTCCGAAGAACCTATCACTAATTTTATGGTGTTAGAAATGCCTCCAAAAGGGTTTCCAACAGCACAAATCAACATGCATGTTGCAGAAGCCATTGGCTTTGAAAAATTTGATATTCTTAGCCAGCGGGGAATTGGACATATTAATGAAAGTGTACGGTTAATCGAAAAGAACCGTGGAATCAAAGTAGACATCCGAAATGTTAGGTTAACCAAAGACGAAAAACAATCGAATGAATTCCTGAAAATTGGAAAAACCATCGGATGCTTTTACATTGAAAGTCCAGCTATGCGTGGTTTACTCCGAAAATTGAACTGTGATAATTACAGAACATTGGTTGCTGCTTCTTCGATCATTCGACCGGGAGTTGCGCAAAGTGGTATGATGCGAGAATATGTTTTCCGGCACAATAATCCGACCGAATTTGAATATTTTCATCCTGTTTTTGAAGAACATTTAGCCGAAACTTATGGTGTTATGGTTTACCAGGAGGATGTAATTAAAATTGCTCATCATTTTGCCGGAATTGATTTGGCTAAAGCAGATATCTTAAGAAGAGCCATGAGTGGAAAAACCCGATCAAAAAAAGAATTGGATGGTGTCAGAGCTACTTATTTTGATAATTGCAAAAAAATGGGATATCCAGATTTATTGACGAATGAAGTCTTCAGACAAATTGAATCTTTCGCGGGTTATTCATTTTGTAAGGCGCATTCAGCATCTTATGCAATTGAAAGTTATCAAAGTTTGTATTTGAAAGTATACTACCCCATTGAATTTATGGTCGCTGTGATTGTGAACGAAGGAGGCTTTTATCGGCTAGAAGTATATATTCACGAGGCAAAAATGGCAGGCGCCACCATTCATACCCCATGTGTGAATCTTAGTGAATATTGCACTACGCTGTATGGAAAGGATATTTATATCGGATTAAAGAACTTACAAAAACTTGAAGATAAAATTGCAAAATATATTATTCAAGAACGAGAACGAAATGTTGATTATCAATCACTTGAAGATTTTATTAATCGAATTCCCATCGGACTTGAAAACCTACAAGTATTAATTTTTATCGGAGCCTTTCGATTTACAGGAAAAACAAAAAATGAACTTATTCTTCAAGCACGAATGCTACTTACTAATTTTAAACCGGAAAATCGTGACGGTTTTCTTATTCAGGAACCTGTCATCCACTATTCACTACCTGTACTCGAACGTTCCAACTTTGAAGATGCTTTTGATGAGATTGAAATTCTTGGTTTTCCTGTTTCTTGTACTCCTTTTGATTTATTAAGAACTAAATACAGGGGGGCGATTAATATATCAGAGCTAGCAACACTAAATAAACAAACTGTAAAATTGGTGGCATACTTAATCAGCCGAAAGGATGTTCCGATCAAAAATGGAATAATGCATTTCGGAACATGGATAGATCCTAATGGAAATTATTTTGATACAACACATTGGCCAAATTCATTAATTATTTATCCATTTCAAGGAGGTGGTTGTTATTTACTACAAGGAGTCGTAGATGTTGATTTTGGTTTTCCATCCATTGTAATTCATAAAATGGCAAAGCTCCCCTTTATTCCAGATCCCCGATATGACGATCAGAATGATAGTGCATTTGCACGAAAAGAACTCTTAAAAATGGATGCTAGCACTACACACCGCGCTCCTTATCCTACAGAAAAAGAGATTGGATTACCGAGGAAAGGAATGAAAATAAGACAGCAATAAATTTTCTAGTTTACTTATATTCAATTAATTAAAACAATTACAAAATACTTCATTTAAAACATTTAAATCAATATCTTTTAGTGTTTTAAATTTGATACAATATCCCGTAATTTTTGCTTTTCCTAATTTATCAGAATACGTATTCACTAAATAATTTTTATCTTCAATTCCAAAAATATAGATCGAAATACCAGTAGAATTTGCGCTTAAACCTATTCTATAAAATTCTTTTGTCGAGCCATCTGTATACGTTAAATTACAATTTCCATATCCAATATTGGGATTTGAAACGATTTTACCTTCTTCATTTTTTCCATCTAAGAACCATAATTGACAATTCGGCGCTAATTGCATTAATAGTTCATGCAAAACTCTAATTTCATTGCGTTTTGATTCTATTAAAGAATTTAAATATTGCTCTATTTGTTCGTGTACAGTCATATACTATTCATCAAAAATAATCTTTTAGCTCCTTAATTTTTAAACCATTATCTTTCAAAATAGTTACTATTTTTTGTTGTTCGCTATCATCTGACATACTGAAAAAAATAGAATTTTCAGAAACTTCAGGAAATCTTAATGCTTTGTTTATTATCTGAGGATTTAATTCATTGTAGTTCACATCTTCTTCTCGAATGAACCACTATGGACTAAAAGTCCATAGTTTCGTTTTTCGGACTAAAAGTCCGCTAATATTTAGTTAATCTTCAATTATGAAATTGCTATTCTGATTATCATTTGGATTTCGATGATGTTCCAAGTATTCGTTAACCATTTCATCTGTTATGTTTCCTGTACTCCAACATCCATATCCTATTGCCCAAAAGTGTCGACCCCAATATTTTTTCTTCAAATCAGGGAATTCCATTTGAAGCTTTCTTGAGCTACGTCCTTTGAAATGTTTTACTATTGTGCTAATATCTTGAGATGGTCGATACTCAATATGCATGTGAATATGATCTTTTGATACAACTCCTTTGAGTATTTGAATATCCTCAGCTTCACAAATTTGAATCAGAAGTGTTCGACATCTCATCTTTATATCTCCTTCCAAAACTGGATAACGATATTTAGTAACCCATACAATATGAGCAGTAAGACGTGAAACTGAATGACCATTTGTTCTTTGAAAATCCATTCAGCAAAGATAATATTTTTAGAAGCTAAAAGCGAAATGCACTAAAGTACATAGTTTTAACTATTTTTGAGACCAATAAAGTATGAATTTCATGTTGTTAAGGTATCATTTTCAATTGAATATACCACACAAGATTTTAGTCGACTATCATTTTTTAATAAGGGATGTTCAAATTCTAATTGCATTTTCATCCCAATTTTAGTCATAATAGCTATCGACTTTTGATTGATAATTGGTGCAATTGAGCACAGTTTCTCAAGTTTCAATTGATTGAAAGCATACTCAATACATTTTTTCGCTCCTTCTGTTGCGTATCCTTTATTCCAAAATTCTTTTTTAATTCTCCAACCAATATCAATACACGGTGTAAATTCGGCTTCATAAGTTTGTTCAGATAAGCCTATAAACCCAATAAATTTATTTTCGACCAATTCATCTACTGCGAAATAACAAAATCCTTTCGCCTCAAATTGTTTAATCATTCGTACAACAAACTCAGATGTCTGAGATTTTGAAGGAATTGAAGGAAAAAACTCCATTACCTCTTTATCTGAATTCAATTCATGTAACTTTTCAATGTCAGACGAATTCCAATTTCTAAATCCTAGACGTTCAGATTTAAATAGATATTTTGATGAATTTTTCATTTACAGAAATTGATACTGAAATATAATATCTACCTACAAAAAACAGATTTTATTTCCTGATAATTTTTATGTTCTCCTCTATTCCAAAATTTAAAAAATAAAGCAAATTCATGTGTCCCACCAGTAAGATGATTATCTAATTGACTTACAGTATAATCGTATGAATAATTAAATCCTACCCATTTATGATGATAACCAATAATGAAATTCACATTATCTCTTGATCGTGTAGAAAAAGCCAAATTAATTTTATTATTATACATAAAATCAATACCATATGTTAACTGATCAAATCCATTTTGAAAACAGTAAAATGCGTAGGGCGATATCGCTAATTTCGAAATATCAAGTTGGTAACTTGCTTGTAAATTATATCTTATTGGTAAAATTGAAACAGTGTTATTAATCAGAGATTGATTGGGTTGATTTATATTATAAGTCGAAAAACCTATTAATGCTTTGCGAAAATAAAAAATTGTTCCTGCTGAAACTGATAAATAGTTTTTATATTGGTATTGGTCGCTAGAACCACTAATAAAACCCGCATGAGGATCTATTTGATTTCCAAGAGTAAGATTTTTAAAATTTAAATATTTTTGACTATACGTTAACTCAATCGAAGGTCTAATTAATAAATTTTTTATTTTAATATTTTGATTATAAAATCCTGAAAATTGACTTGTGAAAAATGTATTTACTTGAACATCTTTTTGTATATGGATTCCTCCAAATGCATTTAATTTAGTCAAATATTGATAATAGTTTAATGATGCTGTTTGATAACCTCCTCCATTTAATTTTGACCATTGATCTCAATAATTTGTAGTTAAACGTCCTTTTGTGTCACAACCAGCTAAGGCAGTATTTAAATTGACATTTCCAGCAAATGGTTGAGTGAAAATTGGATCTTGGGCATATGATTTTGAGAATAATGTAACGGAAATGGTGATTAAGATTGTTAATGCAGTTTTCATTTTTTTTAGGAAAAATCTTTATTTAGTATTTACCAAATATAAAAAAAAATACAGTTAAAAATAAATATTTACTTTTTACTACTTTGAAATTTATGATTTTTATTTTTGAAAAAAGTTTAATATTGTTAGTAATTGCATTTGAGATTTTAGAATAAAACGAAAAAGTCAACATCCAACCCTTTATAACCATTTCGCCACAACACAAATACAAATCAATTATTCCATATATTTACATTCTTACTTAAAAAAATAGTTTTTATGGTTAAAAAAATAGTTACTCATCTTACTTTCTATGTTTTACTTGCAATTATTGCTGGTATTATCGTTGGTCAATATTTTCATAACCAAGAACATTTAAATAAAACTATCATAGGCCAATTTAAAACATTGGGAACGGCTTTTATTGAAGTCATTAAAATATTCGTTATTCCCATCATATTTCTAACAATTGTATTGGGAATTGGATCGATGGGGAACTTGAAAAAGGTTGGTCGAATAGGTTTAAAATCATTGTTTTACTTTGAAGTTGTTACCACTTTTGCTTTAGTTATTGGTTTAGGTTTAGCATTATTTTTGAAACCTGGTGCTATCGATAAATCAAGCATTGAAATTGTTGCTCCTACTGCTAAAAAAGCTAAATCAGGTATTCCAATCACTTTAATCGTTCTCGGAATTTCAATTATTGTTGGTATTGCTTTAAATTTTTGGACCAAAAGACAAGTTGTGATTCATCAAATGGAAAAAATATCCAAAGTAGTATTTAAATTGTTGAAATATATCATGTATTTTGCCCCAGTTGCTGCTTTCGGTTCAATGGCTTCAACGGTTGCTGAGTTTGGATTGGACACTTTAATTCCACTAGGTAAATTAGTGTTAAGTGTCTATTTCACAATGTTTGTTTTCATTGTTCTAATACTTGGACTTATCATGAAATATTACAAGCTAAATATTTTCAAATTCATTCGCTATATCAAAGAAGAAATTTTAATTGTTTTAGGAACTTCATCTTCAGAGTCTGCTTTACCTAAATTAATGGAGAAATTAGAGACGCTTGGTTGTCAAAAATCAGTTGTTGGATTAGTTGTCCCTACAGGATATTCATTCAATCTTGATGGGACTTCAATTTACCTTTCTATGGCAGTAATCTTTCTAGCTCAATTGAATCATATTGACTTAAGTTTTATGCAAATACTTACGATGATTGGTGTATTAATGCTAACATCTAAAGGAGCTGCAGGTGTTGCTGGAAGTGGTTTAGTTATTCTCGGATCGACATTAGAATCTCTTGAAATTATTCCAGTAGCTTCATTGGCTTTTTTATTAGGAGTTGATAAATTCTTAAGTGAAGCTAGAGCAATTACAAATTTTATTGGTAACGGTGTAGCAACAATTGTCATTGCAAAAAGTGAAAATGAATTTGATGAAGCACAATATCATAATGAAATTAATAATCCAGAGGTAATTTAATAAAATATGATAAGCTCTACTAAATATACCATTTCAACTTCTTTTGATGTTTATTCCAATGAAAACGAATTAAATCAATTGGATTTCAATTTATTAGTTAAAGCAAGAGAAGCTGTTCAAAAAGCGTATGCCCCCTACTCTAATTTTCATGTTGGAGCAGCGGTTCTTCTGGAAGATGGAACTGTTATTCAAGGAAATAACCAAGAAAATGCTGCCTACCCTTCTGGATTATGTGCAGAAAGAGTTGCGATGTATTTCGCTGGTGCCAATTATCCAAATCAAAAAATCAAAGCGATTGCAATAACTTGTCACTCTGAAAATGAAACAATTGACAAACCGATTTCTCCTTGTGGTTCATGCAGACAAGCGATGGCTGAATACGAAACGAGACATCAACAACCAATCAAAGTAATCATGTCGGGAGAAGTTGGTGAAATTCTAATTTCAGAAAGTATTCAAAATTTATTGCCTTTGATGTTTACGAATAAGGACTTGAAATAGCTCTAAAGAATAACATTATTTTAACAGTCATAAATTATTAATTATTAAAACATTAAGACTATTTTTGGTAATTAATATTTGAAAATGAAAAAATATATTTTACTATCTGTAATATTTGGTGTTTTTCTTTTTTTAGTCACATCAAAATCATGTTCAACTACTAAACATCAGAAAAATAAATATTTAACTGAGGAACAAACTGGATATAAAAGACATTTGGATTTGCCTTATGCATATAAATCAAAAGCACAAAAATTAGACATTTATATTCCAAATAAAATAAAATATAAATATCCTATAATTATAGCAATACATGGAGGTGCCTTTTTAAGTGGTGATAAATCAATGCTACCTCAAATGGCTATGATAAAAGGAATTGAAAAAGGTTTTGCAGTAATTGGAATCAATTATCGATTAAGTACTGAACGAAAATTTCCTGCACAAATTGAAGATGTAAAATCAGCAATCATTTGGATCAAAGAGAATGCTGACAAATATCATTTAGACAGAAACAAAATTGTACTTTGGGGCGCTAGTGCTGGTGCACATTTAGCTTCATTAGCAGGAACAACGCATGATTTACCAATATTTCAAGATCCTTCAATTATTTCAAAATACGATGCTTCTGTAAATTTAGTTATTGATTGGTTTGGGCCAATTAATTTTCTTTCAATGGACGCTCAATTATTACAATCAAGAAAAGGCAAAGCAATTCATCATAAGAAAGATTCACCAGAAAGTAAATTAATGGGGCTTCAAATTAGTAAAGATCCTGAATTAGTGAGACTTTCAAATCCCGAATGTTATATTTCTAAAAATGATCCTCCTTTTTTCATTCAACATGGGACACTTGATCCTTTAGTTCCATTTCAACAATCCACCTTTTTCTACCATCGATTAAGAGGCGTTTTAGGTTCTGAAAAAGTTATACTCAAATTAATTGATGGCGCAAAGCATGGCGGAATGCTATTTGATTTGGATGAAAATATTAAACTTACTTTTAGTGTAATCGAACAATATATAAAGTAAATTTATAATTTAAAATAAGAATTTTTAATTAATTATGGGGAGTTATATACATTCAATAAAACAGGATTTTTTCAGAACCAAACATAAATATGCATCAGAAAACACGATTTATTCTGATAAAGAACTGACAAGTGAATTGATTACTGAAATACTAGAAAAGGATATACATTATATTATAATAGAAGATCCATCTAAAATTTCAGTTAAGACATTCGAAAAATTAAATCAAGAAATTTTTAAAAAGAAACCATCTATAACTTTGAAATTTTGGGTGATTGCATGTCATGAAGAAATTAACATTGATAAAATAAAATGTTTAACATACTTAGAAGATATTTTATTTACTCGTTTTACCTTAAAGAATTATGAAGCTTTTGTTTCATTGAGAAAATTAAAAAAATTCAGTATTGAAATTGATGAAGATTTAGATTTAAAATTTATTGATTATTTGAATGAAGATTTAGAATCTTTTACCTTACTTTCAGAAAATACTAAATCTTTTAAACACTCACTTTTAGGTCTAGTGCGATTTAAAAAATTAAAATATTTATTTATTCAAGGTAATTACAAAAAAACAGATGAAATTGTAATTCAATTACCTGAAATTGATACATTAATTATCAGTAAAAATAGATCAATTAAAGATTTTAATTTCCTGACTCAATTAAAAAACTTAAAAATTTTACATTTAAAATCTGTTTCAATTCCAAATCCTGAAATATTAAAAGAATTAACAAATTTGAGATTTCTTGAGTTATATAAAATTTCTACCGTTTCAAATTTAAACTTTCTAATTGAGATGTCATCACTCGAACATCTATTTCTTCAAACGATGAATGATATTTCATGCTTTCCCAAGTTAAGTATTAATTCAAAGCTTAGAAAAATTGAATTATGGTATATGAAAAGTTTAAGAAATTTCAAATCACTAGAAAATTTACACTCATTAAGAGAATTTTCTTGTAGAGAAATGAAAGAAAATGAACCAAATGATTTTGTTCCAGTTTTATTAAATCATACAATTGAACGTATTGAAATATGGTTTTTAAAAGATGGGCAAAGAAAAGAAATGGATAATTTGTATTCGATTCATAATAAATGTTATTCAAGTGTTTCGTTTATGTATGAAAATGGAAGTTATTTAGATTGATTA
>CANGHX010000050.1 GCA_947453715.1 Flavobacteriales bacterium
ACTTACACGATTTACATTACCACGTAAATATGCATCAATCATTACATCACCTAAAACTAAGATGCGTTTATTCTTAAATTCGTCAACTATTTGTTTAAAGTTCATTATTTTAATTTTTCTAACGAAACTTTAATTCTTCTCATTGCTTCAGTTAATGTTTCTTCCGAAGCTGCATAAGAAATACGAATACAGTTTTTATCACCAAAAGCTTCACCTGAAACCAATGCAACTAATGCATCACTTAATAAAAACATTGATAAATCTTCAGCTGTTTTAATCGTAGTTCCTTCGAAAGATTTTCCGAAAAACGACGAAATATCAGGGAAAACATAAAATGCTCCTTCCGGTAAATTAGTTTTCACACCTGAAATTGTATTCAAAGCGTTTAAAACCAATTCTCTTCTATTTTTAAATGCAGCAATCATATCATTCAATACAGCTGGATCAGCATTCATTGCTGCTATTGAAGCTTTTTGTGTAATTGAACACGTACCTGAAGTAAATTGACCTTGAACTTTAGTACATGCATCAGCGATCATTTTAGGAGCTCCAATAAAACCTAATCTCCATCCTGTCATTGCCCAAGCTTTTGATACACCATTAACAGTAACCACTTGATTGTAAACTTCATCAAATTGAGCTAATGAAGCATGTTTTCCAGTGAAATTAATATGTTCATAAATTTCATCTGCAATAACTACGATATGAGGGTATTTTTTCAACATTGTTGCCCATACTTGTAATTCTTCTTTAGAATATACAGAACCTGTTGGATTACAAGGTGTAGAAAAAATAATCATTTTTGTTTTTGGAGTAATTGCTTTTTCTAATTCATCAGCAGTTACTTTGAAATCATTTTCTATACCAGCATTAATAATTACCGGAATACCTTCTGCTACTTTTACAATTTCTACATAAGAAACCCAATAAGGTGCAGGAACAATCACTTCATCACCATTATTAATCAAACTCATTACAACATTTGCAATAGATTGTTTTGCACCTGTTGAAACTACAATTTGATTTTTTGGATAATTTAATCCATTATCTCTTTTAAATTTTAAAGATATACTTTCTCTTAAATCATCGTAACCTTCTACTGGAGTGTACATTGTAAAATTATTCACCATCGCATCATTCGCCGCGTCTTTAATAAATTGAGGTGTAAAGAAATCAGGTTCTCCTAAACTTAAAGAAATAATATCTTTTCCTTCGGCTTTTAATTCACGACTTTTACGAGACATAGCAATTGTTGCTGACTCTTCCATTTCCAATAATCGTTTTGACAACTGTATCATAGAGCTAGTTTACTTTATATTTTAAAAGTCCAAAATTACTAATATTATTCTAAATTGAATCGTCTTTCTGAATTGTTCTTTTTATTTTTTTGAATCTTTATTTTTATTTAAAAATCTTAACTTAATTTAGAGTAATTTCATGCACATGAGTCGAATAGTTCTATACATTTTCGTGATCGTTTGTTCTAATTTATTAGGACAAAACAATAAGAATATTGAAATACCTTATTCAAATAAAAAAGATACAATAATTAACCATTTTGCCTATTCAGTTTCTTATAATCATAAATTCCGTCAAGCTAATTGGGTAGCTTATCAATTAACAAAAACGGAACTGGTCAAAATAGTAGATCGAGCTGATAAATTTATTCCTGACCCTTTGATTAAAGGGACTGACAATGCAATTGACTATAAAGGTTCAGGTTTTGATCGAGGACATTTAGCTCCTGCAGCAGATATGCGTTTCAGTGAAATTGCAATGAAAGAATCATTTTATTTTAGTAACATGACTCCACAAAATCCATCTTTTAATAGAGGAATTTGGAACAATTTAGAAGAACAGACAAGAATTTGGACCGAAAAATACGATTCCTTATACATTGTTGTTGGCCCAATATTAACCGATTCATTGATAAAAATAGGTATTCATCAAATTGCTGTTCCTAAATATTTCTTTAAAGTCATATTAGATAACAGACATCAACATTCAAAAGCGATTGCATTCTTAATTCAAAATGAAGGTTCAAAAGAAGATTTGCAAAAATTTGTTCTTTCTGTAGATGAATTAGAAATAATTTCAGGGTTTGATTTCTTCTCTCAATTACCAAATGAATTAGAAAATCAAATTGAAAAAAAATCATGCTTTGAATGCTGGTAAATCAACAAATAAATACTAAATGATAATGAAAACTCAACTTTCCGATATCGTTCAACATATAAAATCACATGATAATGTCTTCATACATTCAGTTGCTGCGGCACCTCAAAGTTTAATCAATGCAATGACTACCAGACATAAAGAACTTGAAAATGTATCTATTTATTCTATACATACTGAAGGTGAAGCTCCTTATGCAGCAATAGAAATGGAGAAATCATTTAATATAAAATCATTTTTTGTTGGACAAAATATTCGTGAAAATATTCAATCAAATAGAGGAAGTTATATTCCTGTCTTTTTAAGTGAAGTTCCAGCTCTTTTTAGAAATGGACATATAAAAATTGATGTCGCTTTAATTTCTGTTTCTCCTCCAAATGAACACGGATTTTGTTCTTTGGGAACATCTGTTGACATTTCTTTGGCTGCAATTCAATCTTCAAAAATCATCATCGCTCAAATAAATAAAAATGTACCTCGAACTCATGGTGATGGATTTATTCATATTTCAAAAATTACTCATTCCATTGAAATTGATGAAAAATTACCAGAACTAATTGCCCATCCTTTAAGCGACGTTGAAATAGCAATTGGTCAAAATATTGCCAATTTAGTTGAAGATGGAGCTACTTTACAAATGGGAATCGGATCAATACCAAATGCAGTTCTAGCTTGTTTAAATAATCATAAAAACTTAGGAATTCATTCTGAAATGTTCTCTGATGGTATTTTGCCATTGGTTGAAAATGGAGTCATTAATGGTTCAAATAAAACAAAATTTCGAAATACAATTATTGGTTCATTTGCAATAGGCACCAAAAAATTATATGATTTTATGAATGATAATCCAATGGTTAAAATGTTAGATTTTGCTTACGTTAACAATGTTGAAATTATCAGAAGAAATCCTAAAGTGACTGCCATCAATAGCGCAATCGAGGTAGATTTAACAGGTCAAGTTTGCGCTGATTCAATCGGAAAACATATATATTCAGGTGTTGGAGGTCAAATGGATTTCATTAGAGGTGCATCACTTTCGGAAGGAGGAAAACCAATTATTGCTTTACCCTCAACAACTTCTAAAGGTGAGTCAAAAATAGTTCCGTTTTTGAAAGAAGGCGCAGGTGTTGTAACTACTAGAGCTCACATTCATTGGGTTGTTACTGAATATGGTGCTGTCAATTTATATGGAAAAACATTAAAAGAACGAGCAAAATTAATGGTCAGCATTGCGCATCCTATTCATCGAGAATGGCTTGAAAAAATGTTAACTATAAATTAAACCGTAAATAGATTACGTTCTTCTGAAATACTTTTGATTAAAAATTAAAAGTTATGACAATCAAACACACATTAGGAGAATATTTTTTTAAACAATTCCCGCAATTAATTAGAAGAGATTATTATCAAATAGTTCGATTTTTAGAAGACTACTATTCAGTTGGATCTGTAAAACCAATTATTACTGATCAAGATAATTCGATATTTATACACATTGAATTAATAACTGAAAATCAAAATCTAATTTAAAATTTTCTCTTTTTGCGTTTCAAATTCTTCTTTAGTCAGAACACCTTCATCGAAAAGCTGTTTCAGTTCTCTTAATTTATCTGCATCAATTGGAATAATACGTTTAACACTAAATAACTTATTTTGAAAAAATATTACAATAAGAAATAGAAAACCAATACTTGAAATACCATATAAGCCATATGCCACAGACATATTAAACAGATCTCCTAAAAAAGATTGTTTGATTTCACCTATTAAAGAATTCAATTGAATTATAATTAATATTCCTAAAATGGACGAGTATAATCCAATCACAATATCCATTGCTAAAATCAATTTTGATTTTAAACCAACTTTAAAAACAAGATGAAAAAACATACTACTCAACATTAAAGCAAAAGTGGCCCAAATAGAAAAAAATTTATATGCAAACGAATTATCTAAATTCAAATTAACATGTTGTCCAATTTCAAAAATTGAAACTCCTCCAATTAAAGGCAAATTGAAATGAGGAAGAAAATTAAAAAGCACACCTAAACCAACCAAAAAAAGTGGTAGAAATTTCACCAATAAAAATTTAACACCAAATTCACTTAGATTTTTTCGAATTTTGAAATATAGATAAAACTGAATTCCAAAAATTAGTAGACAACAAAAAAAGGTAGTTATTAATAATAGTTTCATAGTAATAAAGTTAGTGTAAAATAAAAAGAGAGTAAACTGCTTTCGCTTTTTACTCTCTTTTTTAGTGACCCCGTAAGGATTCTAACCTTAAACCTCTACAGCCGTAATGTAGTGCTCTATACAGTTGAGCTACGGAGCCTTATTTGTGGTGCAAAGATAGACACTTTTTCTATTTCTGCAAGTCTTTTTCTGAAAATTATTGTATTTCTGCTGAAATACCTTTCTCTAGTAAAGATGTACATAATGGTTCTAAACGGTCGAAAGAACCTCTTTTTACTTGACACTTACCATTGTAATGAATAATCCAAGTACATTGTTCAGCTTGAATTTCAGAATGTTTACAAACTTTAATTAACGAATTAATCACATGTTCAAATGTGTTTACATCGTCATTAAAAACGATTAAATCTTTTTGATCTATTAATTCCTCAACTAATAATTCTTCAACACATGTTTCTGTTTGAGTCATATTTTACTTATTTATACAAATTTCTGAATTAAGTTTCAGTTTTGCAAATTCAATTTATAATCCTGTTACTTTACTTAATTCTTTTGCTGTTAATCCAAAAGTTTGAATTTTTGCTTTCAATACTTCAAGTTCCGTTGTTGGAATATTTCTAAAAATGACAAATAATTCTTTATTTTCTATTTCGAAAGAACGATTATAATTTAATTGTAACAACCATTCAGCAACATCTCCTGGCAATTTATTAGAATGAACCGAAACAGATAAATCATGAAAATCATTATTGTCAGATGTGTTTTCTTTTACCATTAAAGTATCAAATTCAATTGCATTTTTACCTAAAGAAGGTAAAGCATCTTTTGAATTTACAATTGCAGATTTAATTTTTAATTCTTTTGAATCATAATAAAAAGCACCTAAGGTATTGTAATGATTCATTTCTTCTTTTGGAAATTTTGAATAGTTTGCTTTCGAAACAAAGTATGTTTTAGGATGAGAAATTACTTTCACTTCAGCGTTTACCAAAGCTCTTAAAATTGAATCTTTACCTTGTTCAATTTTTTTCAGTTCAATTTCTTTTAATTTAATATTCTCTAAATCTTTTGCTACTTGTTCTGGAGTTGAAACTTGCATTTCTTCTTCTTTCAATGGTTCAAGTATTCCCTCTCCATTGTCATCCAACAACTTCTTAGCCTCAATCAAAGTAATACGTTCTCCTTTATAGTAAGCTGTAACGAATGCATCAACAATCCCTCTCAATATTGCTTCTTCTTTTTTCGGTTTTGCTGCATCAGGCGATTTGAACATACCAGAAGAATAACGAATCTGACCATTTGGTAAACGTTTTGATACTATCGGATGAATATTACTTAAACGTTCAGCTGTAACTGGAGAATTATAAACCCCGATTTGAACAGTATAAAACAATCCTAATCTAGATTCCGCTGGAGTTGCTTTAACAGCATTGATTGCTTCATGGTAAGCCAATTCATCCACTTCTTTCGTTGCTGCTGAATCAATCACTGTTTTACCTAAAAGTTCTGCTGTGTTTGCTGCAACTTCTACTAATAATTCATTTTCTCCTTTTGGTATACATCTACCAGATTTTTCTAAATCTCTTGCTTCTGCTAATGAAATACGTTTTCCATCACAATATGCAATTACGAATGCATCTTTATAACCTAAACCTTTAATTTGCGTCTGAGCTTCAACTGCTTTTGTCGCTCCGTTGAAGTAACCTGCCATGTATCGAGTAATTGTTGTATTAGCAATTTTCTCACCAGAAACAGGATTAAATGAACTAAACAAATCTTGAGGAATTGGTTTAGAAAAAGCACCAATTTGAACACGATAAACTAATCCACTAGGTTCTTTCACATCCACTGGAATTGGAACAACTGAAGTTGAAGTTTTAGCTGTTGCATTAATTTCCAATCCTGAAGATGGAAGTGGAACCAATTGAGCAATGACAACTTGTTTATCAACTGGAGCAACACCTCTTTGAGCTAAATTTTGCATTTTCAAACCATTTTCAGGATTTTTAGCTAAAATTGAATTTGCTTCCCCCTGCTCTATTGCCAATTGATTTTCTAATATTGACTTCGCATTTTCTGAAGACTTAATCAATGTTATTGATTCTTTAATCGCTGCTTTTGATGCTTCAGAAGGTTTATCAATTGATGCTATAATCAAACGTTTAGTTTCTTCTCTTTGTCTTTCTAAGTCGGCATTTAATACCGCTATTTTTCGCTCAGTAGAAATTGCTTTTTGAACGCTTTCTGTATATGCTTTGTATTCTTCTGTTGTTGCAATTGCTCTTTCTTCCTTGTATGAAATTGGTTGATCAATCGCTTTTTCATTGAACGTTGCAACTGGTTCTTTAATAGATGCTATTTGTTTATCTATACTTGATACTTGAGACTCTAATAAGCTTTTTTCTGAAATTAATGCATCTCTTGATTTAACTAATTCAGTCGCTTTGCTTGTTTTTGTCGTTGCAATTTGTTTATCTAATTTTTGAATTTCAACTTCTAATTCACCAATTTCTATAGAATATTTACGTTTCTTTTTCTCTAATTCTGCCTTCGTATACAAAGAACCAATTTCATTATTTCCAATTGTTTTAATCGTATTATCAATTAGTGCATCTTGAGCAACTTCATTCGCTTTCACTTCTTTTGATAGTGCTTGATTCAATAAATAATTTTTCTCTTCGATGTTTTTAGTCTCAGTCGACTGTTTAACCAAAGATTGAGCTTCAGCTGTCAAACGAGTATTTTGAGATTGAGCTAAAACTACTTGATTCGAACCAGAAGCAATTTGACTTAATTGAGCCGTTTTTTGTTCATTGACAGTTTTTTGTTGAGCTAACTCATTTGTCACAATTGTATTCTCAACTTTTGCTTGTTCTGAATTGTTTGAAGCGATTTTTTTCTCTAATTCAGCTTTTTGTTTCTTATCTAAATTAGAAGCTGATAATTGTTCAGTTAAAGCTGTGTTTTCAGCTGTTAACGTTTCTAATTGTTTCTGTTCCGGAGATTTTGCAACTGCTACACTCTCAAGTTCACCAATAGAAATACGGCCAACTCGTCGTTTATTTTGAACGACTTTTAATTCTTCTTCAAGAATCGATTTTTTCTCTTGTAAACTTGTGTTTTGAGAATTTTTCTCTAATTCTGCGTTAACATCAGATAATCTTGTTTGGATAGATTGTTCGTATTTTTCTAAAATTTCATCTTGACGTTTTAATTCAGCTAAAGTCGTATATGTTTTGTCAACTTCTGAAGCTTTATCTCCTAAAATACTTTGTCTCAATTCAATTGCTGAAGCAGAAGATTTTGTAGCTTCCGTTTTTGATGATGCAACAGCATTTACATTACCATAATTCGCTTGTCTAGTTTTACTTTCAGCAATTTGACTTGATAAAACTTTATTTTCAGCTAATAAAGCTGGAGTTGATGATTTTTGAATTTGTTTTTCGTTTTCAGCAACTTTTTGAGCTAATTTCTCCTGTAAAGCAACTTCACGATTAACTAAATCAGATTGTTTTGTAGTTGAAGTTGAAGCTTCAATTTTAGTAATATCTGTAACATAAGTTGGATCAATTTTTCCAACTAATATTGATTTATCAATTTTAGATTCCTCGACTGAAACTGCCTTATTGTTTAAACTCGTCAAATTAGCTTGAGCGGCTTCGATTGCTTTTGAATCAATTTCAACTTTTTTAGTTAAATCAGCATTTGACGGATCTTTTTTCAACGTATTTTGATCTTTCGATTGAACATTGTTCAATTTTGTAATCAACGCTTTTTCTTCTTTTATTAATGCAGAAGTTTTATCAGCTTCTGATTTATTACTTGATGATATTTCAGCAACCTTAGATTCATAATCAGGCTGTACTTCTGCAATTAATTTCTCTACAGCAATTTTTTGTTCATTCGTTTGAGTTACATTTTCTTTCGAAGCAATTAATTGTTGACGTTCTTGAGATGACTCTTGTGTTTCAGCTTTTATTGTTTCTAATTTAGCTTTCTTATTTTGTAAAGCTGGTGTTGGATTTGATTTTAATTGATTGTCAACATCTGCAATTTTCTCATCAATTTTTGAAATCAATTGTTGATCCTCTTTTTGTAGTGCTTTTAATTTCTCAACTTCACTCAATGTTGAATTTGATTGAATTGAAGCAATGTTTTGTTGGTAAGTTGGTTGAACTTCTTCTAAAACATTTTGAGTCGTTAATTCATTATTAGCTACTGCAACATTTTTCGATTTCTCATTATAATCTGGAGAAATTGCTGCTATCGCACCTTCAATAGCTGTTTCTTTTGATTTTAATTTTACATCATTAGGAGAAGCTGCAATTTCTTTTTTGTTTAATGTATTCAAGTGGTTCAATGCTTTAAGTATATTTTCCTCTTCTACTCTGATTTGCTCATTTTTCTCACTTGTTGAAAGTGAAGAATTAGACGAAATCGATGAAATATTGCTTTCGAAATTTGGATTAATTGAATTCACAACAGCTTTCACTGAAGGCTCGGATAAATTTATAGAAGTTTGAACAGTTGAATTTGCATTACTGTTTTTATTCGTATTGTTTGAAGCCACTGAAGAAGAGTTAATAGTTTCTAACTGTTTCTCAATGTTTTTGTTTTCAGCAATTTTTGCAGTTTTAAAAACCTCTAAATCAGCTTTTTTAGCTAACAGTTCAGGTGATGATTTTGCTTTAATTTCACTATTCGTTTTAATGATTTCAGCTTCAACTTTTGATATCAATAAGTTATTTTCTTTTTCTTGTTGGGCTAATTTATCAGTTTTTGAATCTGTTGAGTTTTCAATTGAACTAATTGTTTTAGTATAATTCGGTTGAACTGAATTTGCTAATGTTTCAAATTTCTTAGTATCTGCTTGTACCAATTTTTGAGCTTCAAGTTCTGAAACAGAATTTACTGAAGCTTCATTCGATCCATTAGAATTTACAACATTGTTATTAATGTTCGAATTTTCAACTGTTTTATTTACAGAATTAACAGCAACTAATGAACCATTTTGACGAGCATCAATGTTAGACATTGTTGATGCTTTTAAAGCAACCAACGCATTTTTTCTAGCTAATAAATCACTAGAACTTGGATTAGAACTTAATTCAGTTTTTGTAGTTTCAATCGCTTTATCGATTGAAGCAACTAGCTGTTGATCTTCTGTTTGAATTGCCACTGATTTTTCAACTGGAGATTTTGAATTATCAGCTTGAATTGAATTTACATTTTTTGTATAAGAAGGCTGGATTTCATTTACAATTTTATTTATTAATGAAATTTGTGCCGCTCTATCTTCCGTATTTGAAGAAACAACTTGTTTTAATACTTCTAATTGATTTTTTGAAGTTATAAGATTTTCAGACGTTGGATTTAATTTTAATTCCGTTTGAACAGCAACTAATTTTGAATCCACTTTTGCAATTAACTGTTGATCCTCTTTCTGTAAAGCTTCTAATTTTTCAACCGCTGTTAATGATTCATCCTTATTTATTGCTGCTTTTGTTGACTTGTAAGATGGTTGCAATTCATTTGCTATTGCGGCATAAGATTTTGAATCAACTCCTGCTAATTCTTTCGAATTTGTTGTATAGGATGCATCAACAGAATTTACTGCTTTTTCAATCGTTAAACTTTTATTTTTTAAATCTTGATTTGTTGGAGATTGAGCGACTTGTTTTGCATTATTAGCTTTTAAATTTTCCAAAGCAGCTAACATATTTTTTTCCTCAACTACGATCTTTTCTAATTTCTGTTTTTCAGTCAAATTAACATTCGATTGAATCGAATTAATTGTTGATTCGTATGAAGGATTAATTGTAGCAATTACTGCTTTAACGGCAGGGTCAGCTAAATAATCGTTTGTTTCAGCTGATTTTTTAATTGTAGAAGATTGAGCCAATTGCTTCTTAGTTTCAATAAGATTTGTTCGTTCAGCTATTTCCTCTTTTGTAGATGCTTTTAAGATTTCTAATTGAGCTTTTTTAGTAACTAACTCTGGAGTTGAATTTGATTTTAATTGTTCGTCAATTGAATTTATTTTAACATCAATTTTTTCTACTAAGTTGTTATCGATTTTTTGTAAATCATTTAATTTTTCAATCTCTGTTAATTTAGAATTCGATTGAATATTCGTTTTATTAGATGTATAATTAGGATCAACTTCTTTCGCTAAAGCTTCATAAACTGAAGATTGTGAAGCAACCAAATCTGCTGATTTAGATGTATAACTTTCAGTTATATCCGTAATCGCTTGATCTATTGTTTTTCCTTTATTTTTTAAATCTTGATTTGTTGGATTTTGAGCGACTTGTTTTTCGTTAGACGATTTTAAATTATTCAATGCACTCAACATTTGAACTTCTTCTTTCACAATTTGATCTGCTATCTCTGATTTTGATAATTGTGTATTCGTTTCAATTGATTTAATTTTTGATTCGAAAGCAGGGTTCAAATCAGCAATCACCTCTTTTACTGCTTCATCAGTTACGGTGAAATTTTCATTTCCTTTTGATGTTACAGGAGTTTTTGTTAAATTGTTTTGAGAAGTTACTTCTGAAGCAGAATTATTTTTCAAAGCAGCAATTTTCATATCATGCAAAGAAGTCTTTATTTCTTCACGTTTATCTTTCACTGTTTTTAATTCATCTTCAAGTACTGATTTTTTCTGTTGTAATTCTGTATTGAATTTATCTTTTGAAGCTTCTAATAATACAGGTTGTAATTGTGATTGTATTTTCTCTTCGTAGCGAGCTAAAAAGTCGTCTTGCGCGACTAATTCATTTTCTGTTGTATATTTTTTATCTACTTCAGATGCATTTTCAGCTAATAAACTTTTTCTTAATTCCTGTTTAACAGCTTCATTCTCTTTTAACTTCGTATCTTTAATTTCCTTAATTTCAATCCCAGGTTGTGCAACTTTTTCCTCTTTAACTTCAGCAACAACATCAGGAGTTTTATAAACCTCTTCACGCTTATTACTTTCAGCTAATTGTTGTTTCAACACAATGTTTTCAGCTTTTACAGAAGGATCATTCGATTTTGCAATTTTCTTCTCATTTGCTTGAATGATTTTAGAGAATTTCTCTTGTAAAACAACTTCTCTAGCTGCTAATTCCTCTTTTTTAGTTGGCGAAGCAGAATGAGCAATTTTAGCTGTATCAGCCATAAATTTATTATCAACTTCAGCAACTAATACTTTTGTATCAATTTTTGAAATCGCATAATCTACTCCTCGTTTATCTAAATCTTTTATGTTTTGTTCTGATAATTGAATCGATTTTCTAATTACATCCAATTTCTGAGCAACCATTGTTTCATTTGGATCTTTCGCAATCATTTCTTGCATTGTCTTTTCAACTTCATGCATTTTTTCGATTACTAATTTTTCTTCAGCAATTAATGCAACAACTTTTTCATCTTCTGGAATTGTACTTGCATTTATTTTCTTAACTGTTGAATTATGATCTGGCTTGATATCATTTGCTATTTTCTTGATCTCATCTTGTTTTGCTTTCTCAGCTAACTCGTTTGCAATTTTTTGTTTATATGCAATTTGAGCCTCTCTTTCTTCAACACGATCTTTCGTAATTGTTTTTAAATTATCTAATTGTTTTTTCTTTTCAATTAGTTCCTGGCTTAAATTAGATTGTAACTGCTGATCAACTGTTGAAATTGCAGTATTAATCTTATTCAACAATAAATTATCTTCCTTTTGATTAGCTTTTAACTTCTCTAATTCAGTTAATTTAGTGTTAGTTTGAGCTGCTTTGATGTTTTTAGCGTAGTTTGGTTGTAACTCAGTAATTAATGCATCATTTACAGCAGCATCTTGAGTAGATGCCGATTTTAAAACATCTAATTTATTTTTATTTGCAGTATATTTTTGAGTAGTTTCTAATAAAGCACGTTCAATTGTTTTTTGCTGATTTCTTAGTTCTTGACTATTTGGTAAACCTTTTAATTGATCGATATTGTATTCTTTCAATTTATTTAAACCGTTAATCATCAACTCATCTTCAGCAACTAACTTTTCTAATTTCTCAACTTTAGACAAATTGAAATTATTTTCAATTGCCTGCATATTCTCCACATAATTTGGAGTAATCGAACGCATCGTTTCTTTTACAGATTCAGTTGTAGCAACACCTTTTACATATTTTGGATCATCTAAAAAGACTTCCTCTTTATTCGGAGTATTTGTTGATGATGTAGTTTGATTATTTGAAGCTGAATTAGTTGTTTGATTTAATGTATTATTATTACCTGTACTATTATTAGATACAGCGGTATTCGATTGCGATTTGTTATCTAAAGTTGTTTGATTTGAAGTGTTATTGTTAACTGAACTTTGATTAGCAGTTACATTTTTTGAAGAATTTGTATTATTTGCATTCGATTGATTTGAAGCATTATTTGCTACTTCATTTGTTTTATTTGTTGTTGTATTAGTCGAATTTGCAGCTATTTTTGAAGGATCAGAATTAGTTACTTGAGTATTCGTTTTGTTCGCTGAATTATTTGTCGGATTTGAAGTATTAGATGAATTAGCTACAGTTGATGAATTATCTTTAGGTTGATTTGATGTTGAAGCGTTTGTTGAATTAGTAGTTTTAGTAGGATTTTGAGTCGTACTTGAATTATTAGCTAATGTTGAAGCACCTGATTCATCTCTTTTATCAACTGTATTTTGAACTTTAGATTTTAAAGCAGTTAACTCTTTTTTAGAATTCAATAATTGTTCATTTGTAGGATCTGACAAAAGACTTCTTTCAATTTCGTTTAATTTTGTTTCTAATCCATTGATTAATTGATTATCTAATATGTTTTTTTGTTTGTTTTTATCAGCTTCAGTCAACGTCAGATTCGATTCAATATCATTGTACTTTTTAGAATAATTTTGATCTACTGATTTTAAAGTCGGTGAACTAGCAAAATCGGCTTCTTTTAACGCTGGATTTTCCTTCTCTAAATCTTTAACTTGTTGAACAACATACGCCTTTAATGTTTTTGAGTTTGTTGTTTCAATCGCTCCCAAAGCAGCTATTGCTTCTTGTTTACTTACTGTTTTAGTATCGTTTACGGTTGCAATTGTTTGAAGTTGATCAATCTTATAACCTAAATTCGTTTTTTGGATGGATTTATCACCCATTTTAGAATCGGCAGCATTTCTTTCAGACAACAGCATTTCAAGTTCTTTGTTTTTAGATGCTATCTGGTTGTTGATTGATTCTAATTCTTTAGTTTTTGCTGTGGATTTAGATTGTTCTAAAGCATTAACCTCTTTTTTAACGACTTCAATATTTTCGTTAAAGCCATTGATTTTCTTTTTCAAAGCATCAACTTCTTCTTGCAATGATAAACTATTGTCAATTAATAACTGAAGTTGATCATCTGGTTTGGTTGTTAAGGCTTTTGAAAGAATCGCTTTATTTGTAGCTAATAATTGTAAAGCTTCTTGTTGTTTATTACTATCTAAAAGTATTTTAAACTTCGTGTTTAAATTTCTTAATTCGTCCGCTTTTTTAGTATCATAGGTACCTGGCAACTTCGTTATAGAATCAACATATTGCATGTCTTTTTTAGCTTGAACACGAAGAGCGTCTTGCTTTTCCGTTAAACTTTCAGCAGATTTTAATATAAAATATTTACCATCTGGTGTCTTTGCTTTTTCAGCAAGCGCTAATTTATCTTTAATAGCAGCATCAAGCTTATTGACTTTCTCTAAATTTTCAACTACCTCAAAATTGATTTTATTTTCTAAGACTTTAGTAGCATTTGAAGCTTGTTCAGCTTCTTTTACTTCTTTATCCAATAAATCATGAACCTCGTTCAATCTTAAATTTCCTATCCCTAAATCGGTTAATATTTTTGTATCTAATTTCTCCTCTGCTTTTATATCAAATTGATCTGAATTTGGAGCTAAATCCGCTTTCATTTTGATTACCATTGCCAATATGCCCGATGCATCTTCTACATCTTCGTTAAACAAATCGACAACTTTTACCACTTCACTATTATCAACCATATCGTCAACAATTTTTTGCTTCAATGGTTTAAATTCTTTTAAGAATGGAATATTTACGACTGTTTTATAGATTTCTGTTTGTCCTTCAACCCGCATAGAATATTCATACTTGCCTCCTTTAGGAAAAGTAATAATATAAACACCTTTGTCAGTTGAATTAAAATTTCCTATTAAATTTCCAGTAGCATAATCCCTTACTTCTATATAAACTTTTTTATTATCAGGATTAACGGTAGAGTAGAAATTACCTTTAACAACAGATAATTGCAATGGAACTTTTTCAACTCTTACCTTATAAACATAAACTTTCCCTTTTTGACTTTGTCTAGTAGAACTGAAATAAGCATTTTGATTTAATGAATCAACGATATACAACATATCATCTGAAGGTGTCGAAATTGCAAAGTCCATGTTTTCCGCTGGACCAAATGAATTTGTTTCTGGGTTAAATTTAGAACGAAAAACGTCATATCCTCCCATGGAATTATGACCTTTTGAACTAAAATACAAGAAGTTATCTGCTGCATGATAAAAAGGATAATCCTCATCATATTCCGTATTTACACCACCTGTTACTTTTTGAGGTTGTCCCCATTCACCAGTAGGTAGTTTTCTTCTTATATAGATGTCTTTTCCACTTTTATCATCATCTCCATAACTAGAGTAATAAAAAATGTCTTTCGTTTTGGGGAAATGAATTAAAGGTGTATGCTCTTTCTTTTTATCTACTTTACTTTGAAAATCAGTGGTTACTAAGAATGAACCACCAATATTTTGAAGGTTATACAAACGGAAAAATTTATCTAATTCAATTTCTGTTTTCTCTTGAACAATGAGATCAGTAAATGCTGTGATTAATCTTTTACCATTTTCACACATTTCAATTTGACGATCAGCCTCTAAATTCTCATCAATGTTAGAACCTGCTTTCGTTTTATACTTCGTATAACTTGCAATCGCCTCTCCAAATTGATAATTCAAGTGTTGCGCCCTTCCTAAATAATAAAATGCTTTTGCGTCAACAGTTTCGCTGGTAACAGCATAATTTAAATATTTAAAAGCCTCTAATTTTTTGTTAGAAGAAAAAAGCAAACATGTACCGTAGTGATAATTAATATTATAATCTCTCGGATTACTTGTTAATAGCTTTAAATATAAAGGTGTAGCCTCAACAAATTGTTCTTTATCAAACAATTTATCTGCTTGAACTTTCATTTCTTCAACCGTTTGACCATACACATTCGATGATAGAAACGAATTAATGAAGAATAAAAATATGAGTATATTTCGTAGCACTTCTTTCTTAATATTTATTTTATCGCAAAATGCATTATCTTTTAAATAAGTACATCTTACTTTCATTTCCGTTCACTAATCGTACCATATTTTTTCGATGAGCAATAATTACAGCAAAGCTTAATATGATACTAAACGTATTTAACCATAAAGAAGTTTCCGAAAAGACAAATTTTATAATAATTGGAAATGAAAATGAAGCAACAATTGCTCCTAGAGAAACGTAATTACCGATAATAAAAACAATCAAAAATAAACCTAAGCATATTGAAGCAGCAAGAGGATGTATTCCAAAAATAACGCCTAATGATGTTGCAACACCTTTACCACCTTTGAAATTAGCAAAAATGGGGAATACATGTCCTAAAACAACAACAATTGCTGACACAATTTGAATTTGAATCAATAAATCATTCTCAATTTTTGAATATAAAAACAAATGAGGTAGAAAAACAGCTAAAAAACCTTTCAACACATCAATTGATAGAACAATTATTCCCGGTTTTTTTCCTAATACTCTAAAAGTGTTAGTTGCACCAGCATTTTTACTACCATGTTCTCTAACATCTAAATTATACCAAGCTCTACCTACCCAAACCGCAGTAGGTATAGAGCCTAAAATATATGCAATACATCCAAAAAGTAAGAAATTCATTTTTTATTCTCCTCCAAATAATCTTAAAAATTTACTCAAGTAGATACGTTGAGTGCTCATTTCATATTTATAATTCTTTGCTTTTTTCTTATCATCTTTCATCGCATTTACAGAAGTTTCAAGTTCTGTATCACCTGTAATTACACGAAGAGTACCATCTTTCTTCTCCATTGAATAATCAAAATAGTAGTCTCTTCCTCCTGGAATATTTATATAAAGTCCAAATTTATCACCACCATTTCCAGAATAGATTTGTTGAAAAAATGTTTTCAAAGGTACAA
>CANGHX010000051.1 GCA_947453715.1 Flavobacteriales bacterium
AACCATATAAGATTCTGTGTTGGTATCCAAATATAATTCTATTTTTTTAACTTTGTTACTTAAAGCAGTCATGAACTAGCTTGTAAGAGTGTTCTCTTCTAAAGAGGCACTCTTTTTTTTATTTCATAATCTTGTTCAAAAGCTGTATTATTTTTAAATATAATAAATGTCAACTCTAATAATTTTCGTTGTACCGCTATTAATCCTTTCATTTTTATACCGTTTTTTGAAACAATTCGACAGTATAAATCTCTATAAACATCTATTTTTTTGACAGCGCTTAATGATGGTAAATGCATACATTTTCTTAAATATCTATTTCCTCTTTTAGATATTCTAGGTTTGCCTTTTACGGATGTCCCTGATTGTTTTTCTTTTATATCAAAACCTGCATAACTTGAAAGTTGTTTTTTATTCCTAATTAATTCAAATCCATTTGTTTCGGCTAGTATTGTAACAGCTGTTAATTCTCCTATTCCTGGAATAGTTGTCATCCTTTCAATTTGCTGTTTTAACGTTTTATCAGAATTCGTTAATTGTGTAATTTCTTCCTTAATTTCTCTTTCTTGTCGATTTATAAACTTTATTCGATCATTGAATCTTTTTATACTGTTTGAATTTGGGTCTCCTTCAGATTCTTCAGCATGTATTTGATTTTTTATCATGGAACGTTCGTTTACTAATTGATCGCGTTCTCTTGTTAATTGTTGCAGATTCTTATAAAGTTTATTTGGTTTCTTCCAGTTTTCCAATTTTCTACTTAATCCAAAATGAGCAATAGCTTCTGAACAAGTCTTATCAGTAATCGTTTTTGTTTCCAAAGTTCGCATGTAACTACTAATTTTGTTTGGTAATACGATACAAACGGATAAATCATTATCTATTAAAAAATTAGCAAACTTTTGATGATAAACTCCTGTTGCTTCCATCACAATTTGTAACGAAACAGATGAATCTGTGTTCTTTTTTAGCCATTTTAACAAAGCTGTAAATCCAGTATCTTTATTACTGAAAACCCTATGTAAATTAAGATTAATTTGTAAATCATGGTCTAAAAATCCTAAAGTAACAACCAATTCTTTTTTTGCTACATCAACTCCTAAAACTTGTTTTAATACATTCATAATAAAATCATTAAATTCTAAAAGTGAATATCTCTCTTCGTTTTTTCTCCTGCCGGATATCCTGGATATTAGTTTTAACTATTCTAATTCCTTACATTCTGTTCAAACTCTAAGAAATAAAAAAGATTGAGGTTATATCTTATATTGAATATACTTGATAGTTATTTGACATATAATGAACTCTCAATCTTTTCACTTTTTTATGTAAAAATATTAATGATACAAACATAGGAGGGATATAAGGATTTAACCCAGAACTTATATAGCTGAAATATTAAAAAAACAAATATCATATAAAATACCCCTCTTATATGGCCTTAAATGACTTATATGGTTTTAAAATAAACAGCATTTCAAACAAAACCTTAAATCCCTTATTACTTGTCCCGTATTTCAATCGGGATGGTTTTATCTACTAAACACATAATCTGGATCAATAAATCTTCTATCATATAGAAACGTTTTGTCTGTTAGAGTCAGTAGAAATGTATTTAATTCTTTCTTTTCTTGAACTGATAATTTTCCAATAGAAGTAACTCTTTGATCAACTGTTGCATTGTGATTTTGACCTTCACTGTAAAAATTTAAAACATCCATTATCTTTTTGAATCGGCCATCATGCATGTAAGGATAAGTCATTTCAATATTTCGTAAACTTGGGATGGTAAATGCATATTTGTCCTTTTCATTTTTGGTGATATTATACCTCCCCTCGTCGTTCAATGATGGGTCAACTTTTAATCCATTGTTTGCAAAACCATTATTTGTGAAAAGTGGTTCGGTATGACAACTAGCACATTTTGCTCTATACAAAGTCAAACCGTTCATTTCCATTTTAGAAAGCGTATCTTTTTGCTGGATAAATTTATCGTATCGAGAATTTGAAGAAATCATCAAACCCATAAATTGCGTTAACGACTTAAAAACACGCTCTGAAGTAATTTCTGAATCTTTATATGCTTTCTTAAAAAGTGAGACGTAAATAGGATCATTTTTAAGTTTAAGCAACACATTCGACATCTTTTCATCCATTTCGATTGGATTTTCAATTGGACTCAACGGTTGAATTTCGATATGGTTCACTCCCCCATCCCACATGAAAGATGTTCGCCAAATTAGATTTTGAATTGGAGGCACATTTCGTGTTCCAATTTTAGCATAAATACCATGACTTAATTTATGATCAATATGAGCAAATGCTGCTATTCGTTCATGACAAGTTGCACAACTTACCGTATTGTCTTTGGATAAAATTTCATCGTAAAATAATTTTCTTCCAAGAACAAATTTATCAGGACTTAATTTATTACTTGAAAACGAATAACTTGGTTTTGGAAAATAAGTTGGGTAAATCAACTTCACATCTTTCTTTGTAATTTTAAAAATATCTTCAAATTGATCGAGACTCAACATTCCTAATGAAGAGGTAATAATCAAGAAAACTATTAAAATTCGCTTATTCATTTTATGTTTATTATTGAAAAAATATCTTCATAATTATCCGATACAATATTACTTTGAAATGGTTCAACAATAGAACTATTTTTCGAAAAATCAATTGAATTTGGATGCTGAAGAATCTCTAGAACATTAACATTAATCAAAATATCTGTCAATTTGTGTTTTGATATTTCAACGGGTTGATCAAACGTCAATTTAATTTTCCGAATCGCATTGTATGGTTCTTTGAATCCACCTATATGATATTCAAAAAAATGACCCGGAGAATTTGAAAAAGAACTATTTCCTTCTAATTTCATGAAAATATAACCTGAATTCCATGTCCAAAACATTGCGTTCACAACATCTAAAGCACCTGGTTGAGCCCCACTCACATTATGCAAACTATCTACCCCTAAAATAAATTCAATGGATGAATAAATTCCTGAAGGAATAGATATTGAGTTAGTTGAGAGCGACAACGAATCTTCTTGATCTATTAAAAAACTTGTTGAAGGGACTGTTGTTGTTCCATTTGTGTTTTTAAAACTTACATTACTGATGTAGAATTTAAATTTTGAAATTGTAAAATCTTGATTTAATTCATTTTTATAATTTACGGAATCAATTATCAATGGCAAATCCCCTACCTTGTTTTGAAATCTCAAATTCACATTTTGAGAAAACACCATAAATGGAAAGCCTATTAAAATTAATAAGCTTCCCAAATGAAAAAATATTTTAAGGCTTACTTTCAATTATTTTTTAATAACTCTATGATTTGTAATCTGACCGTTTGATTCTAACTTTAAAATGTACAACCCTTTTGATTCATTTGATAAATCAATACCGCATTTCATACTTGGTTGTAAAAAATCAATTGTTTGAACGATTTGACCTTTCGAATTTAACAACGTCGCTTTCACATTATTGATACTATTTGGATCAAGTTCGATATAAATAAAGTCTGAAGTTGGATTTGGAGAAACCGTACTGATAATTGTTGAATTCCAATTTTCTTCTAACTGAGCACTTGTAGATCCTGTGTAAACAGTTGTAGAACCTGGAATTGTATTGTTTCCACCTTGTGGCCCCGTATTTCCAGCTTGAACAGTTCCGTAATAAGTTGCCCCAATTACAAATGGATAAACAGGATACAAATTAGCATCAATCGTAACGAAATAAGCATAAATACCATTTGGATATTCTGGCGTTATACAAAAACGACCGTTGTGAACGTCTAAATCTCCTGCTCCCTGCGTAAACACATAATCTTCACACATATTACCTAAAGGATATGTTGAATTTACTGGAGGACCATTTAATCTAGAAATTGCAGTAGACAAAACATAACTACTTTCCATTCGTTTAATTGCTCCTGTTCCATCAACATTTGTAAAACCATAAGCTCCGTAAATTGGAAAACCATCAAATGCATAACCAATAATTGGAGAATGAACACTACTATTTGTAGCATCATACAAACAAGAAGGATTTACGTGATGATGATACGTCCCTTGTTGATTTGGATGACCTAAACAATTATCAAAACTTATACCTTCATAAACTAAAGCATTACGGTTCCACGTTCCAGTTCCAGGACTACTAAATGAACTTGTCGTATTGTTCCAATAATATCCATCTTTTTGATTAAAAATCACAACTCCATTTGTCCAAACACCAATATTTCCCATTGGAGTTGAAGTTAATGTTCCTGTATTTTGAACAGGATTTCTTGTCAACTTTGTAACAATACTTTGATCTGAAGGAGTATTTGGATTTGCCGTCCAAGGTCCAATTGTATAATACGGAATACAAGTACTACTAACATATACATCTGTTGTAGTATATTGAACTACTTGAACATTGGATTCGATACCACCATAACCAGTCGCGCCAGTCGTATTCCTTATCCACGAAGTAATTTCTGGACCCTGTGAAAAAGCTATAGGCAAATTCACTAAAAGTAGACCAATAATTAATATTCTTTTTCTCATAATTTAATGTTTTAAAATTTAATTTAAATCGCTCATTACAAATGTATATCTGTTTTTTAATCTTTTAAAAACTTATCGGTAAACGTTAAATATGTATCGGAGTTTGATTGATTTACTGTTAATTTAAGATTAAGAATATAAAATGTTCAAACTTGTTGATAACTTCGATTCGTAAATTCAAAAAAAAAACTATTTTTGCAACTCTAAATTTGGAACATGTTAGAAAATATATCAGATATCAATTTAAAAGATCAGTTTAAGAATAATCCTAAACTAAAAAGAACAACTTACATCGTTGGTGGATTAGTAGTAATCGTATTAGGTTATTTCCTTTACAAACAATTTGTATGGAAACCAGCTAACGAAAAATCTAAAGGTGCTTACTATGTTGGTTTGAACTTAGCTGATAAAGATTCAACTGATGCAGCAATCAATGAATTAACTCCAGTTGTAAAAAAATTCGACGGTAAAATTGGTGGAGAAGTTGCTCAATTCGTTTTAGCTCGTCAATACATGGCAAAAGGTGACTTTAAAAAAGCATTAGACGAATTAGAAGGTGTTGATGTGAAAGATACGTATGTAGCTGCTATGGCTTTAGGTCTTCAAGGAGATTGTCAAAGTGAATTAGGAAAACATGATGATGCAATTGAATTATATGTTGATGCTGCAAAAGCAAGTGATAATGAATTAACTTCACCAATGTATCTTTTCAAAGCAGGTTTATGTGCTGAAAAATTAAAAGATTACGAGAAAGCAACTGAGTTTTACACTCAAATTAAAGAAACTTATGGTGACTTTGCTCGTCAAAAAACAATCGAAAAATATATCGCTAGAACTAGCAATAATACTAAAAAATAAATATGGCAACAGCAAATCGCAATTTGTCAGAATATAATAAGGACTTTGTTCCAAACGGTGCCGATTTTAAAATCGGCATTGTTGTTTCTGAATGGAATGATTCTATCACATTGAATCTTTTAAAAGGCGCAAAAGAAGCGCTTTTAGAAAACGGAGTAAAAGAAGAAAACATCTTGGTTCGTTTTGTGCCAGGAGCTTTTGAATTACCCTTAGGTGCTCAATACATGTGCGAATTCACACAAGTAGACGGAGTAGTTGCAATCGGAGTAGTTATTCAAGGAGAGACGAAACATTTTGATTTTGTTTGCGACGCAGCAACTCAAGGCATCAAAGATGTTAACTTACAATACAATACTCCGGTAGCTTTTTGTTTGTTAACTGATAATAACATCCAACAATCAATCGATCGTTCTGGCGGTAAACACGGAAACAAAGGAATCGAATGTGCAATTGCATGTATGAAAATGATTGGATTGAAAAAAGATTTTGAACAAGAAGCGACACGTTTTTTAAATAATTAATCTAAATACTTTTGCTATGACACTAATAAAATCTATTTCTGGTATCAGAGGTACAATTGGCGGAAAAGTAAACGATGGTTTAACTCCTATTGATGCAGTAAAATTTGCTGCTGCTTATGGAACTTGGTTGAAAAACAGAAATTCTTCTAAATCATTAAAAGTTGTTGTTGGTCGTGATGCACGTTTATCTGGACAAATGATTTCAGATTTAGTAATCTCAACTTTAGTAGGATTAGGAATTGATGTTGTAAACTTAGGTTTATCTACTACTCCAACCGTTGAAGTTGCTGTTACGATGGAAAACGCACACGGTGGTATCATTTTAACTGCTAGTCACAATCCAAAACAATGGAATGCTCTTAAACTTTTAAATGAAAAAGGTGAATTCATTTCTGGAGCAGATGGCGAAGAAGTTTTAAGAATTGCTGAAGAAGAATCTTATTCATTTGCTGAAGTGGATGACTTAGGTAAAGTTTCAGAAACTGACGAATATTTACAAAAACATATTGATGCTATTTTAGCATTACCATTAGTTGATAAAAAAGCAATTGAGGCTGCTAATTTTTCAGTAGTTGTTGATGCCGTAAATTCAACAGGTGGTATTTTTGTTCCAGCAATGCTAGAAGCATTAGGATTAAAAAACATTACTAAAATGTATTGTGAACCTACAGGTCATTTTCCTCACAATCCAGAGCCATTACCAGAACATTTAACTGATTTATCAGATAAAATCAAAGAAATTGGAGCTGATTTAGGAATTACTGTTGATCCAGATGTAGATCGTTTAGCATTGGTATGTGAAGATGGTTCTATGTTCGGTGAAGAATATACATTAGTAGCTTGTGCTGATTATGTGTTGACACATACACCTGGAGCAACTGTTTCAAATCTTTCATCTACAAGAGCATTGAGAGACATTACAGAAAATAGAGGTTTGGTTTATTCTGCCGCTGCTGTAGGAGAAGTGAATGTTGTAACCAAAATGAAAGAAACAAACGCTGTAATTGGAGGTGAAGGAAATGGTGGTATCATCTATCCTGAGTTACATTACGGACGTGATTCATTGGTTGGAATTGCATTATTCTTAAGCCTTTTAGCTCATAAAAAAATGAAGGTTTCTGAATTAAGAGACAGTTACCCTACTTATACAATTTCAAAAAACAAAATAGAATTAACACCAGAAATCAATGTCGACAACATTTTAGCTGAAATGGCTAAAAAATATGCTTCTTTTGAAGTAGATACAATTGACGGAGTTAAAATTTATATTGAGAAAGAATGGGTTCATTTGCGTAAAAGCAATACAGAACCAATCATTCGAATTTATTCTGAAAGTGAAACTGCTGAAAAAGCTAATCTATTCGCAGAACGAATTATCAGTGAAATTAAAGAATTAATATAAAATCAAAAGGGGCGTCCGAAAAGGATGCCCTTTGATTTATATGAACCATCCCGATGTAAAATACGGGACAAGTTATAAGGGATTATTAGAACATATAAGTTTCAAATAATTATAATCAACAAACTAAATTCAGTCAAATATAGATTAGCTTATATGACCTTAAATTACTTATATGGTTTAAATTGAACTATAATTAATCTTTTTAAACAGCTTATTCTTGTTTTAACCCCTTTTATCCTTCCGAATAATTCGAATAAATAATATCAATCCAAGCAACACAGCAAAACTCCCTATAAAAAATGGCATTCCATAAATCGGAGTAGAAAAATTCTCTTTTGCAGTGAAGTAGTAAAATATTGCCATCATAATTGGTGGCCCAATGATTTCAGCAATACTCAATACACTTGTAATTAAACCTTGTAATTCACCTTGTTCACTTTCGGATACTTTGTTTGACATGATTGCCCTTATTGCTGGATCAATTAATCCTGAGAATGCATAAGGCATCATAAGAACATAGATCATCCAACTCGAAGTTGACAAACCAATGGCATTCATTACAATAAATGTAATCACCATACTAAAAACAGCTGTTTTTTCCTCTCCAAATTTTTTAGAAATTATTCCTGCCAAACCTCCTTGAACAATCGCAATACAAACCCCAACTACTGTTAACGATATTCCAATGTCTTTTATACTCCATCCAAATTTTCCATTTGTATAATAATTCCACGTACTATGTACAGACATTCCACCAAAGAAAACTAAAAACAAGACCACGAAAATCAATGCGAAACCTTTGTATTTTTTCAATTGAAAAAAAGCTCCAACCGGATTTGAACTCTTCCATGAAAAAGCTCTTCGGTTTTCAACGCTTAATGATTCTTTTAGAACGATTGTTCCGTAAACTAAATTCAATAAAGACAATCCCGCAGCGAATAAGAATGGAGCTCTAACATCCATATTCCCTATCAATCCTCCAATTGCAGGACCAATTATAAAACCGATTCCAAAAGCTGCACCTACAATACCAAAATTTTTAGCTTTATTCTCAGGAGTTGAAATATCAGCAATGTATGCAGAAGCAGTCGTGAAACTTGCGCCAAACATTCCAGACAAACATCTCCCAACAATTAACCAAGCAATCGTTGGAGCGAAATACATAAAAATATAATCGATTCCTAAACCAAATAAAGAGATTAATAAAATCGGTCTTCTTCCATAACGATCACTTAAAGAACCAATTAATGGAGAAAACAAAAATTGCATAAAAGCATAACAACCTAAAATAATACCATAATATTCAGCTGAATCCACAATGCTAATATGCGCAATATCAGAAACCAAACTTGGCAAGGAAGGAATAATTATTCCTAATCCAGTAGCATCAATCACAATCGTGATAAAAATGAAAATAAATGCGTTTTTAGAGTTCATATAATTCTTAAAGCTTCAAAGATACATGAGATTCTATAATAAATGTTAATCCTTCGTTTAGGATTCAAACGTTCTTCTTATTTTCACCTAAAAAAACACAATGAACAACACGAAAATAAATGCAATCGTAACTGGAGTAACAGGAATGGTAGGCGAAGGAGTACTAAACGAGTGTTTACTTCATCCGAATGTTGAGAATGTATTAGTCATCAACCGAAGACCTTGTGGTATTGTTCACCCCAAATTAAAAGAAATCATTCATCAAGATTTTTACAATTTTGAACCAATAAAAGATCAATTAACTGGTTACAATGCTGCCTTTTTGTGTTTAGGGGTAACTTCCATTGGGAAAAAAGAACCTGAATATTATAAATTAACCTATACGTTGACGTTACATTTTGCTGAATTACTGAGTAAAATCAATAATGACATGACTGTTTGCTATGTATCTGGAGTTGGAACAGACAGCACTGAAAAAGGAAAATCAATGTGGGCAAGAGTAAAAGGAAAAACTGAAAATGATTTAATGAAACTTCCTTTCAAGAAAGTATTTCCTTTCCGACCAGGATTCATTAAACCAACTGTTGGAATGAAAAACACCCACAAATTCTACAAATACATCAATTGGTTGTTTCCAATCGGAAGAGCGCTTTATCCAAAAGGATTTTGTACGTTAAAAGAAGTTGGTTTAGCTATGATCAACTCAGTAAATTTAGCTGAAGACAGAAAAATTATTGAAGGGAAAGATATAATCGAATTAAGCAAAAAAATTAATTAAACTTAATTGCCTTAACAGGTGTAATTCGAGTAATCACATAGCTTGGGATTATTAATGCAGTCAAACAAACGATTAATGTTCCCAAGTTTAAAATTGCCCAATGCCAAAAACTCAATTCAATCGGAACTTCTGTTAAATAATACACTTCAGGATTCAAGGTGAAAATTCCAAATTGACTTTGAATAAAACAAAATCCTAGACCGATAACATTTCCCCAAATCATACCTCGACCAATTAGATAAGCCGCTTGATACAAAAAGATTTTACGAATACTCCAGTTGGTCGCTCCCATTGCCTTCATCATTCCAATAAAGTTAGTTCTCACTAAAATAAGAACCAATAAAGCAGAACCCATATTTATGATTCCGATTATAATCATCAATGTTAAAATGATCACCACGTTCAAATCTAAAAATCCAAGCCAAACAAAAATATCATTTTGATTATCAATAATACTTGTCACTTTTAATTGTTCGTCAAAAGGTGTTGGAATAAATTCAATTTGTTTTTTTAATTCATTTACCATTTCAGGTAATTCATCCCAATTATCGATGTTTATTTCAATTCCACCTATGTAATTCTCGTAACTTCCTTTACCATTGGTCTGCTCAAAAATGATTGTTTTTTGAGAACATTGAATCGAAAATTTTGTTCCATCTTCGTTTAAATACTTTTTGATAATTGACCCATTTTCATCTTTTTTTGGATCACATAATGAAAAACCTGTTCCTTTAATATTTATCGAAAGATAAGCTGTATCTGGAATGCTTGTTTCTTCATTTTTCCCATCAATATTGTTCCAATAATCCGACGCAATCAATTTGATAACCGTATCTTTTGTTGGACAAATCGTAAAACCGGAATATGTATCAAAACCTTCTCCCCAATCGTAACGGTAATTTCCATTTCCGCCATTAATATCGGCTTTAACGATTAAACTTTCACTTGAAAGCGTATCTTCTACTATAATACTCGCCAAAATCCCCCAATCATTTAAGAGTTGGACATTACGAATATCTCCAATTACAATCTTTTTATCGAATTCTTCTAAACCTGTATCGTAAATCCCAACAACTTTAAACATTCGTTTGATTGGCTGATTTTTTACGAAAAAAGCCCTGATTTCATCTCCAACTTTGAAATTCAAATCTCTCGCAATACGATCTGAAATCAATAATTCATTAGATGGTAAGCTACTTTTAAAATTTGGTAATTTCCCTTTAATTAAATTTTCTTTAAAAAATTTCCAATTGTAATCAGAACCAACTCCTTTGATAATTGCCCCTTGAATTTCTTGCTGTGTATCTGAAGTATCTTTTCCGTTTGCCAATTTATAGGTCACTTCTTTTTTATCAGATTGAAATAAAACTGGTTTATAAGCCGTTGCATTATAAGACGAAATTCCTTTCATTTTTTTCAATGCGGGTAAAAAGGTCTGATTTTTGTTGATAGGATTACATTCGTAAATACTTCCCTCACCGGAGTTCATGACAAAAATATGAGAGCCAAAGCCTGAAACTTTTTTACGTACTTCATGCTGAAAACCAGTCACTATGGCAATCGTAATTAAGTTAACAACAACGGCTAGTGAAATACTTAATATAGATATACGCACAATTGGTCGAGAAACTTTAGTACCTTCGACCTCATTTTTGAGAATTCTTTTCGCTATGAAATGTTCAAATGACAATATTCTATTTTTTAGGGCACTAAAGTACATAAAGCTTTTGTCCCTTAAAAGTATTTTGTTGTTTTTGATTGCGTCTTGCAGTTTATTGGCTGGAAGTGAGAATAAAAAAAATGCACCAACGGTCAGTCAAGAGAAAAAAAATCAAACCATTATTGAAGAACCTGTTGAAGAAATCAAAACGGAAACAGCACAGCAAACAGTTTATCACGATCCAATCGTAGGAGCTGAACGATTGAATTTATACATTGATTCTTTAAAAGGAAAAAGAATTGCAATTGTAAGTAATCAGACTAGCGTTGTTGGAAAAACGCACATTGTTGATACACTTTTAGCTCATGGAATAACGATTGCAAAAGTATTCGCACCTGAACATGGATTTAGAGGTGACGCTGATGCAGGTGAGAAAGTAAATTCTTCTATTGATGAAAAAACAGGAATTCCAATTATATCATTATATGGTAAAAACAAAAAACCATATCCAGATCAATTAGAGGATGTTGATATAGTTATTTATGACATTCAAGATGTTGGGGTTCGATTCTATACGTACATCTCAACATTGCATTATGTAATGGAAGCTTGTGCCGAAAATCAAAAACGTTTATTGGTATTGGATCGACCAAATCCAAATGGACATTATATCGATGGTCCAGTAAGAGATCATGCCCACAAATCGTTCGTTGGAATGGATCCTGTTCCAATTGTTTACGGTATGACAATTGGCGAATATGCTTTAATGGTCAATGGTGAAAAATGGCTATCAGATAGTTTACAATGTAATTTATGGATTGTTCCTTGTAAATACTATGTTCATAAATCTAAATACATACTACCTGTTGCTCCTTCTCCTAACTTAAGAACAGAAATTGCGGTTACTTTATATCCAAGTTTATGTTTATTTGAAGCAACAAGTATTAGCATTGGTAGAGGAACAGAACGTCCATTCGAAATGTTTGGTCATCCAAATTTCCCATCAACTGGTTATACCTTCACTCCTGTCCCTAGTTTTGGAGCTAAAAGTCCTCTGTGGGAAAACACTCCTTGTAACGGTTATGATCTTCAAAATAGTCAAAGAAGGAGGAGTTACGAAATTAATTTAGGATGGTTGATTCAAGCGAAAGCAATGCTTGGAGACACCGTTGAGTTTATTAATCAGACAGATTTCTTTAATCGATTAGCTGGGAACAGCGCTTTAAGACAACAAATCTTAGCTGGGAAAACAGTAAAAGAAATTCGCGATTCGTGGAAACCAGATTTAGATAATTTTAAAAAAATCAGACAAAAGTATTTGCTATACAAATGATTCTTCTTTGTATACAATTCACTTAATTACTTTCAAAAAAAATCTTATATTTGATATATGAGGATTTTGGGATTCATTTGTGTTTTTGGTTTGATGCTTTCATGTAAAAATGAAAAAGTAGATGAACCTATTCCTACTCCAGAAAATCAGATAAAAGTTACCGTTCAACCATATTTTGGATCAGAAAAACTTTATTTAGACTCTATTTTTACTTTTTCAGACGGAAATCAAATAAAATTTACAGACATTAAATTTTATTTTTCAGAGCTTACAAATGACAATTCTGTTCAATTAATTGATGCAGCTTTCTTTAATTATCGTCAAAAAGGCATTTCTTTCATCTCAAAACCTGGAAACTATTCTGATTTTTCAACTTTGAAAGGCTTCTTAGGTGTACACAATGACAATCATAAAGATCCATCAGCTTTTCCAAACGACAGTCCTCTAAATATCATGAACACAGATGGAATGCATTGGGGTTGGAATCCTGGATACTCATTTGTTCAAATTGAAGCAAAAGCAGACACCTTGAATGATGGTAATTTAAATTTTGACCACACAATTGTATTTCATGTAGGAACAGATCAATTTTTACAAAATGTAAATTATTCAAATTTAAATTGGCAAAGTATTGGAAATTACACGCATCAACTTGCCTTTAAATTGGATATGAAGGAAGTCTTTGAAATCAATTCTCAACCAATTAATATTAAAACAGAGTTCATGACTCATAGTAGTGCTGGTCAAGAAGCTTTAAGTTTAAAAGTAATTCAGAATTTTAAAACTGCTTTAAATCCGATGTAAATATGAAAAGTGTATTTCTATTATTTATCGGTATCATTATTTTCCTTTCATGTAAGAAAGAAAAAGTAGGACATCAAACAACGCCTTATGTATTAGAGATACCTTCACACTTCCCCTCAATGATTATTCCTGAAGACAATCCAATGACGGTCGAAGGAGTTGCCTTAGGAAGAAGATTATTTTATGAAAAAATGTTAAGTGGTGATAATTCAATGTCTTGTGCATCATGTCATTCACCATCTGCTGCTTTTTCAGACACAGCTCAGTTTTCAACAGGAATAGACAAACAAAAAGGAACTAGAAACTCAATGGCTTTATTTAATTTAGGTTGGCAAAATTATTTTTTCTGGGATGGAAGATCAGCTACGTTGGAAGAACAAATTTTACAACCAGTTCCAAATCCAATTGAAATGCATCAATCATGGAAAGATGCGGTCTCAAAATTAAGTGCTGATATTTCCTATAAAAATGATTTCTTCTTTGCATTTAATACAAAGGAATTTGATTCAACACATGTTTCAAAAGCAATCGCACAGTTTTTAAGAACATTGATTTCCGGTTCGTCTAAATATGATGTTATGTATAAACATTCTAACAATATGACTTTGTCAACATCTGAGAACATTACACTTCAGACCGTTACACCTGAAGAATGGGCTGGTTACGATTTATTCAAAAGCTTAAACGGAGCCGATTGTTTTCATTGTCATAATGGTCCATTAATGCAAGTTGAAAAATTTAGCAACAATGGTTTAGATGCCAGTTTTACAGACATTGGTAGAGGTGCAATCACAAACAATTCGAATGACAATGGTAAGTTTAAAGTACCATCTTTGCGAAATATCGCTTTATCTGCCCCATATATGCACGACGGTAGATTTCAAAATTTAGACCAAGTCATTAATCACTATTCAAACGGTGTACAGCAAAGTGCAACGATTGATCCAAAAATGGAATTTGCTTTCCAAGGAGGAGTTCAATTAGACACACAACAAAAATCATTGCTAAAAGCATTTTTAATTACTTTGACAGATTATGAATTTATTAATAATCCAAAATTCAAAGCACCTTAATCTCAGTCCATTCAAAGAGAATTGAAAACATTTTAAGAACTCACAACAATTGAAATGTTAATTATTTTTTCCTTGTAATACTAATTTCGTAACTTTACCTTTGCATATGTATTTAGAGTAACTTATTTCTCATTTATACGTTTAAAAGTATGAAGTTAACTAAGTTCAAAATATTTCTTTAAAGTTCAACTAATGACGGAAGAAAAAAGACAAACAACAGAAGAAAAAGCACTTAGAATCAATTTAACGAGAGACATTTACGGATGTTTTGCGGAAATTGGAGCTGGTCAAGAAGTAGCTGCTAATTTTTTTAGAGCTGGAGGAAGTTCGGGAACAATTGCTTATTCGCAATCAGCTTATGACATGAAAGTTTCTGACTCGATGTATGGTGAAGCTTCTCGTTATGTTTGTGAAGAACGACTTTTAACAATGTTAGAAACTGAATACGAAACAATGAAGTTTCGTTTGCCTGAAAAAAATAAAGACACTCGCTTTTTTGCTTTCTGTAATACCGTTGAATCTCTAAACTACCATAAAACAAATCAAGGTCAAGGTTGGGTTGGAATTCGTTTTCAATTGAGCTTAGATTCAAAACCAAATGATATTATTTTGCATGTCAAAATGCATGATACAAATAATAAAAACCAACAAGAAGCTTTAGGGGTTTTAGGTGTTAATTTAATTCATGCTGCTTATTTCCATAATGATGATTTAGATAACTTCTTAGAGGATTTAGTTCACCGATTACCAAGGGAACGAATGGAAATTGATATGTTGCGTGTTTCAGGTCCTGAATTTGAAAACATTGACAATCGAATTATCGCATTGAATTTGGTAAAAAAGGGAATTACAGATGCTACTATGTTTGATTTATGTGGAAATGTACTTCAACCTGCTACAGCACTATATAAAAGAAACATTCTTTTGATGCGTGGTCGTTTCAGACCAGTTACAAAAGTTCATATCGACATGATTGAAAATGGTACTGCCAATTTCATGAAGGAAGAAGAAGTTGAACCTGAAAATGTAAGTCTTATTCTAGAATTAACGTTAAAAGATTTGACAGCTGATGGTAAAATATCTGATAAAGATTTTGTTGACAGAGCTGAATTACTTGGAACTTTAGGTTATACCGTAATGATTTCAAATTATTTGAAACATTACAAAATGGTTGATTACTTAGCAAATATTGCTAAAGGAAAGAAAATGGGTGTAATCTTAGGAGTTTACAACTTACACACGATTTTCGACGAACGTTTTTACGATAATTTGCCAGGAGGTTTATTAGAAGCATTCGGTAGAGGATTTGGACACAATGTGAAATTATTTGTTTATCCAGCAATCAACGTTGATACTGGAGAAATGTATAATCTTGAAAATGTAAAATTACCAGAACATTTAAGAGGTTTACTTACGTATATGAAAGACAATAATAAGTTGGACTCTATCAAAGAATACGATCAAAGTCAATTGCACATTATGTCTGACGACGTACTTTCTAAAATAAGAAATAGCGCTACTATGTGGGAAGATGATGTTCCTGAAGTAGTAGTAAAAGCAATCAAATTTTACGAACTTTTCGGATATTCTCAACCTTCAGTAGAACAACCAATTTCAATTTAAGAAATTATGCCTCACATAAAAAACGCACAAATTAGATTTAGGATTATTGACAGATGTTTACGAAACAATTTCCGTCCTTTTCCTACAAAAAAAGATTTAAGAGAAGCGTGTGAAGAGGCTTTATATGGTTTAGCTGAAGGAGCAAATATTTGTGACTCAACTATAGAGAAAGATATGTTTGCTATGAAAATGGAGCATGATGCACCGATTGCTTATAGTAAACGAAATAGTGGATATTATTACAAGGATGAAAATTTTTCAATCAATGATATTCCGCTATCTGAAGATGATTTAAATTCGATCAAATTTGCAGCAAAAACCTTGATGCAATTCAGAGACGTAGATTTATTCAAACAATTTGGAAATGCGATAGACAAAATTGTAGATCGTATCAATATTTCATCAAATCCAGCAGATCAAGACGTTTCAAATTA
>CANGHX010000052.1 GCA_947453715.1 Flavobacteriales bacterium
TATGTCTCCAAAAATAAATTTTTAAATCAAAATAGATTAGCTGTTTTGCTAGGCTGCAAATTTTCTAAAAACCTTCCAATAAAATTAGAGATAGGAATGACCGAACAGATTTCATTTTTGAAAAACATATCTCATCCTCCAACCCAACCATTAACGGTTAACTATTACAAAAGAAACATTGAAATAAATTCAGCGTTAACCTTTTATTTGATTTTTGAAAATTTGAATTTTTTCAAAAAGAGAAATTAATTCAAATGAAAAGGCATTACTTCAAATATTTCAGAAATTGACCATTTCGTTGTTTTAATTTCTTTACCATGTTTCATAAATTTTTTCAATAAAACATCTTCTTTTCCTTTTTCAACTATTCCTGAAAACATTGGCTCTCCTGTCTCATAATAGATAGTCAAAGGACCTTCAATTAAATTCTCTTTTTTCGAAATTTTAACTCTTGGATTGCCATTCTCCCAAAAACACATCCAAACTCCTTCTTGCTGATTGTCATAGTAATTTCCAAACATTTGCTTCTATTTTGATTAGTCTAAAGGTATGGCATGTATTACACTTTGAGTTTAAGTTACAATTAAGAATTTATTAGCATTACATTCCTAAAGCATTCTTCTCAGTTAAACTTTTCTTAAAGAATATAATTTGATTTCAAATTTCCTACCTTTGCACCATGAGTCAATTCAACAATACAAACGATACAATTTGCGCCATTGCAACTGCGAATGGAATTGGTGCAATCGGATTAATACGTGTTTCAGGGAGCAAATCATTGGAAATTGTTTCAGCTGTTTTTTCAAAATCGTTGGTTGAGAAACCAACTCATACCGTTCATTTCGGAACCATCTTATCTGAAAACAAAGACATCATCGATGAAGTTTTGGTTTCTATTTTTCATCAAGGTAAAAGTTTTACGGGAGAAGAAAGCGCTGAAATTGCTTGCCATGGTTCGCCATATATTCAACAACAAATCATGCGCGTTTTGTTGCAAAATGGTTGTCGATTAGCAGAGCCGGGAGAGTTTACGATGCGTGCCTTTATGAACGGTAAAATGGACCTTTCACAAGCCGAAGCGGTAGCTGATTTAATTGCCTCTCAATCGAAAAATGCGCATACCATTGCCATGAAACAAATGCGTGGTGGTTTTTCCAATGAATTGAAAGAAATTCGTGAAAAACTAATAAATTTTGCGAGTTTAATTGAATTAGAGTTAGATTTTGCCGAAGAAGATGTTGAATTTGCAGACCGTACGCAACTCAAATTAATGGTGAAAGAGGTCTTGCTTTACATTCAAAAATTAGCGAAATCTTTTGAGTTAGGAAATGCTATTAAAAACGGAGTTCCAGTTGCGATTGTTGGAGCACCAAATACAGGAAAGAGTACTTTGCTAAATACCCTTTTGGGAGAAGACAGAGCCATCGTTAGTAACATTGAAGGTACAACAAGAGATGTCATTGAAGAAACTTTAAATATCGACGGAATCGTTTTCCGTTTAATTGATACAGCCGGAATTCGAGAAAGTGTTGACACGATCGAAAATTTAGGAATCGAACGTTCATTGGAAAAAATCAATCAAGCACAAATTGTTGTAGTCATGAGTGATTTTAGCGAAAAAGGTTCTGAATTGGAAGGTCATGCTTCGATGGATACTTTGACAGCTAAAGAGTGGATCGAAAAATTACAAGCTGAACATCCTGATAAGAAATTTGTGTTGGTTGGGAATAAGTCGGATCTTCGTTCGGAAGCCAGCCTTCGATACGTCACGATTGAAAATCGTGACACTCAGTCTGACCTCCTCACTAATACCGTTGAAAATCTTGATACTCAGTCTGACCACATTACTTTTATTCCAGTAAGTGCTAAAAAAGGACTTGGGATTGATGACTTGAAACATTGGATAGTTAATCAATTGACTGAAAATTTTGATATCGCTAATGATACGATTGTTTCGAATTTACGTCATTACGAAGCACTAAAAAAAACAGAAGTTTCACTTCAAAAAGCCCAAGAAGGTTTACATTCGTTAACGACTTCAGATTGGATCGCCATGGATATTCGTCAAGCGATGTATGATTTGGGAACGATTACGGGAGATATATCTACTGATGATTTGTTGGGGAATATATTTTCGAAGTTTTGTATTGGGAAGTAATCACAAAAGAACATAAATTAAAATAATAAGCAAAGTATAAATTATCATTTTATCCCCTCAAACAAATAACCAATCTCAACACCTAAAGCACGGGATATTTTAATCATCGTGCTTATTTTCATTTCTTGTTTTCCTTTGAGGTACTTACGCAGATTCTCAACGTCTAAATCTGAATCGTGAGCAACGTGCCTTATTTTTAATCCTTTTTCTTTTATTATTTCTGAAATACGAGTACCAAAATCAATTACTTCTATTGGTATTTCTGATTTTCTAATCCTTGAATTCTTGGCGTTTTCCATAGCTGAAAATTAAATGCAACAGATTGAAAATTTATGATTGAAAATAATCTATTTAAATCAATCGGTTGAATTCAACTGATAATTTGTTTATTTTTATAAACAAAAGTCAATTTAAGAAAAGATTAATTCTGAAAATAATTTATGAAACTATACGAAACACTTGAAAAACAACTTAAAAAAGAATCTAATTACATTTCTGATAATGGTGAACTTAAAAAATGGGTTGTTATAAATAAAGCACAGAATTTTGATGTAGAACTTATAGGCTTAATCCTTGAAAATAAAGATTTAAAAGCCAAATTCTTTATTGAAATAAAAGGCGTTTTTGTTTTTAATCAAACGTTATTTGTACAGTTCTTGGAACAAAAAAATTACTTAAACAATAGTTATACATCCTATAAAAACAAAGTTGGTTTAAATATAGATGGAAAATATTTGAAGCAACTCAATGAAGTGTCTTTGGTTTGGCCTTTTAAAGACTGTGTTTTAGAAGGTGGTCAAAGCCGTGAAGAAGATAAGCGAGAAGAAATATTTTTTAATGAAACACTCGCTCAAGATGAAATAACTCAACTATTAGAACCAAAAGTTTTAACCAATGCTAAACGTTTTGATATAGATGGCAAAAAACAATTTGATAAATTTAATCGAAATGAACAAGGTGTAATTACTGATAATTTAGTAATAAAGGGAAATAATTTATTGGCACTTCATTCATTAAAAGAAGAATTTGCTGGAAAAGTAAAGTTGATATATATAGATCCTCCATATAATACTGGTAACGATAGTTTTAAATATAATGATACTTTTAATCATTCATCTTGGTTAACATTTATAAAGAATAGATTAGAAATTGCGAAAGATTTATTAAAAGATGATGGTTTAATGTTTATCAGTTGTGATGACAACGAACAAGCATATTTAAAAGTTCTGTTAGATGAGATTTTTGGCAGAGATAATTTTGTTACAAATTTTGTTTGGAGAAGAAGAAAAACACAAGCAAATCTTGCTAAGCATATAGCACCAGTTCACGATTTTATAATATGTGTTGCAAAAAATAAAAAGAATTTATTAGTAAATAAAATACCTTATTCACAAGAATTTATAAAGAAAACATTCTCAAATCCAGACAAAGATGAAAGAGGAGTGTATCAAACAGGGCCACTTGCAAGACCCGCCAATTCTACAAATAAAGAATACACATTAAAAATGCCTAATGGTAGAGAAATAAAAGCAAAATGGAGTTGTTCACAAGAAACTTTTGATAAATACGTCAAAGAAAAGAGATTAGTAATTCCAAGAGATGGTGAAGGAATGCCAAGGATAAAAATTTTCCTTACTGAACTGGAGGGGCAAATACCAAATACTTGGCTTGATAATATTGCTACAAACGATGAAGCTTCAAGAGAAATTGAAAATATATTTGGAACAAATGCTGCATTTTCATTTTCTAAACCAAGTAATCTGATTAAACACCTTGTTATTATTGGTGCAAATAAAAACGACATTATTTTAGACTTTTTTGCGGGTTCAGGGACAACAGCTCAAGCCGTCTTAAATTTGAATAAAGAAGATAGTGGAAATAGACAATTTATTCTTTGTGAACAGATGGGTTATATCCAAACTGTAACGATTGAAAGAGTAAAAAAGATAATGGAAGATAAAGATAAATTTATTTACTTCGAACTTAAAAAATACAATCAAAACTTCACTGAGCAAATAGAATCTGCTAAAGACACAAAATCAGTTTTAAAGATTTGGGAAGAAATGAAAGTAAAATCTTTTCTTAACTACAATGTAGATATTCAAAAGCAAGAACAACACATCGAAGAATTTAAAGCATTGACTTTAACAGAGCAAAAACACCACTTAATTGAATTGTTAGACAAAAACCAATTGTATGTAAATCTATCTTCATTGAACGATAAAGATTTTTCAGTTTCGGAAGAAGATAAAAAAGTAACACAAGATTTCTACCAACTTAAAAAATAAATACAATGAGTTTTTTATACGATACTTTGGTAAAAGAATTTGGAAATAGAGAAATTAACCGTGTTTCGGTTCCAAATTATATAATAGATAATTTAAAATCTGGTTTTGGTCAGCGACCATATCAAACAGAGGCGTTTCAGCGTTATATTCTTTGTCATACCGAAGATTTCACAGGAAGGCCAAAAAAACCATTTCATTTGATGTATAATATGGCAACTGGAAGTGGTAAGACTTTAGTAATGGCTGGTTTGATGCTTTACTTGTACGAAAAAGGGTATCGTAATTTTTTGTTTTTTGTAAACTCAAATAACATTATCAAAAAAACGAAGGATAATTTTCTGAATCCACAAACATCAAAATATTTGTTCAGCGACAAAATAGTAATTGATGGAAAAGAAGTTTACATAAAAGAAACTGAAACCTTTGAAACTGCTGATGATAAGAACATTAATATTAAATTCACTACTATACATAAATTACATTCCGAATTAAACAATACAAAAGAGAATAGTGTTACCTATGAAGATTTTGAGAACAGAAAAATCGTTTTAATTGCAGATGAAGCGCATCATTTGAGTTCAGCGACGAAAAACAATCAAAAAGTTTTAGATGAAATTATTCCTACTTGGGAAAACACAGTAGATAAAATTTTAATTCAAAATTTTGAGAATATACTTTTAGAATTTACAGCAACACTTGATTATGATAATGCCGAAATACTAAAAAAATATCAAGATAAAGTAATTTTCAAATACGACCTTGCTCAATTTAGAAGTGATAAATATTCCAAAGAAATTAATCTTGTTAGATCTTTATATGATGAACAAGAACGAATTATACAGGCTTTGATTTTAAATTTATATCGTCAAGAATTAGCAACTTCCCATAATATAAATTTAAAGCCTGTTATTCTTTTTAAAGCAAAAAAGACAATTAAAGAATCTGAACAAAATAAAATAAATTTTCATCATCTTATCGATTTACTATCCGAAAAATTAATTGATAAAATCAGAAATACAGCAACTGTTTCAATCGTTAAAAAAGCTTTTATTTTCTTTGATTCAATAAATATTTCATCTTCCGAAATTTCAAGAAGGTTAAAATCAAATTTTCGTTTTGAAAATTGTATAAGTGCGAATAATGATGATGAAGCAGAAAAAAATCAATTGCTTTTAAATACATTAGAAGATGAAAACAATCCAATTCGTGCTGTTTTTGCAGTTCAAAAATTAAATGAAGGATGGGACGTATTAAACTTATTTGATATAGTTCGATTATATGAAGGACAAAACACAGGAGGATCAAATGTTAAAGTCGGTTCAACTACATTATCAGAAGCTCAATTAATCGGTCGTGGAGCAAGGTATTTCCCTTTTGCACTGGAAGAAGGTCAAGATAAATACACTCGTAAATATGATGATGAATTAGCAAACGATTTAAAAATACTTGAAGAACTTTATTACCACACAAAAGAAGATAGTAGATATATTTCAGAGTTGAAGAAAGCACTTGTAGAATCAGGTATTTATGAAGATGAAGAAAATTTGATAACTAAACAGCTATCATTAAAATTAGAATTTAAACAAACTGATTTTTATAAAACTGGACAAGTCGTTTTCAATAAACGAATCCCAAAAAGTTATTATAACATTAAATCATTTTTGGATTTAGGTGTTTTAAGAAAAAATTATATTCATCAACTTTCATCAGGTCAAGGTAAAATTTCAAGTGTGTTTTTTGAAATGGAAAATCCTATTTCAAACGATGAAATTCAAATTTCCAAGGATGTTGAAATATCTTTAATTCCAAAACAAATTATACGTTTTGCATTAACTCAAAATCCATTTTTCTATTTTAATAATTTAAATAAATATTTTCCAAGTCTTAATTCAATCTCTGAATTGATTGATAGTTCTGATTATTTAGGAAATATCGTAATCTCATTTAAAGGCAATTTATCAAGAATAAATAATTTAATCAATGAAGATTATTTATTCGCAATTCAAGGCTTATTACAAACTATAGAATCTGAAATAAAATCAAATTTAACTCAATATGAAGGTTCAGAATACACACCTGAATTTGTACACAAAGTATTTAAAGACAAAGAAATAAAAATTTACAAGGATAATTTAGAAAGATTAGATGGTCAAGAATTATTTGTTGCTAAAGAACCTTGGTATGCATATAATGCAAACTATGGTACAAGTGAAGAAAAGAAATTTGTAGAATTATTTCAAAGACGATTTAAAGGATTAGAAGAAAAGTTTATAAATATTTATCTGATTCGAAATGAGAGGGTTGTAAAAATAATAGACAGATTAGGCAGAGCATTTGAGCCTGACTTCATTTTATTCTGTAAACAAAAGGAAGAGAAAGAAATGACATATCAAGTATTTATCGAACCGAAGGGAAATCATTTAATTTCGTTTGATAAATGGAAAGAAGATTTTTTAAAAGATATTAGAGAAGAATCGAAAACAATTAAAATACATACAGATAATTATTTAATCACAGGTGTTCCATTTTATAATTATGAAAATGAGAATGAGTTTAACAATCAAATGGAATCTACTTTAGGTTTGAAATGATTAAATCTGATTGTTTTTTAGAATTTAAAAAATCATCTTTATAAGTAATAGATTAAATTTTAATCATTAAATTAGATTAATAATTAATCAATATAATAATGAATTTAGAAAAAACCACCGTTAACACTTCCAATCTCGTTATAGAACTTTCTTTGTTGATAGATGAAAGCAAGCAACAATTAGCAAAAGCTACAAATAGTGCTTTAACCTTACTTTTTTGGCATGTAGGAAAACGCATTCAAGAAGAAGTGCTAAAAAATGAACGCGCGGAATATGGTAAGCAAATTGTAATGACAGTTTCATCACAATTAGAAGTAAAATACGGACGAAATTTTGAAATTAAAAATGTTCGGAGAATGATGCAATTTGCTCATGAGTTTTCAGAATTCGAAATTGTCGTTCCGCTGGCACGACAATTAAGTTGGTCTCATTTTTTAATATTAATTCCTTTAAAATCGAAAGAAGCAAAACTCTATTATGCACAGAATTGTATAGAGCAAAATTGGGGAAAACGAGAGCTTCGTAATCAAATTCAAAGAAAAGCTTTTGAACGTACAGAATTGGCTAATTTACAATTTTCAAATTCTAATCCAGACCTACTAAATACATTTAAAGATCCTTATGTGTTAGATTTTCTAAATTTGAAAAACACTTATTTAGAAAACGATTTAGAAAAAACCATTTTACAGGAGTTAGAAACGTTTGTGTTAGAATTAGGGAAAGGATTTGCTTTTATGGAACGACAAAAGCGAATGATAATAGATGGTGATGATTTTTATTTGGATTTATTATTCTATAATAGAACTTTAAAACGTTTAGTCGCAATTGAATTAAAATTAGGAAAATTTGAAGCTTCTCACAAAGGACAAATGGAATTGTATTTAAAGTGGCTTAATAAATACGAAAAGCAGGAGGGTGAAAACGATCCTATCGGATTGATTTTATGTGCTGAAAGTAATAAAGAACAAGTGGAACTACTTGAAATGCATAAAGATGGAATTATGGTTGCTGAATATTTAACAGTAATGCCTCCCAAAAAAGAATTGGAAGCTAAATTACATCAGTTGCTGATAGAAGCAAAAGAAAGAATCAGTATATCAGGTTTAAGGTAGTATCTAAAATTAAACATCTTTATTCACTTGATCCATCACCTCCGCAAAAAGCTCCACCGATTTCCTTCGATCTTCGAAATCAAACACATTCGTAACAGCCATAAGTTCATCAACACCCGTATTTTCAATAAAGGCTTTTACCTTCTTTTTTACAGTTTCCTTACTACCGATAAAGGCGTATTTTGACATTTGTTGTACTGCGGGTTGTTGGATGATTCTACGAAATTCATTCGTAACTTCAAAAGGAGGCTCTAATGGACTTCTGTTTCCTGTTAAAATCCCGATTACTCTTGAATAATAAGAAGTTGATAGAAATTCTGCTTCTTCATCGGTATCTGCTATGATGATTGAAAGTCCTGCGATGGTGTATGGTTGAGCTAACGTTTCAGAAGGCCGAAATTGATTGTTATAAATTTTTAAGGCTTCGATTAATTGTGCACTCGAAAAATGACTTGCAAAAGCATAAGGCAAACCTTTTTCTGCTGCTAAATAAGCACTTGTTGTACTTGAACCTAAAATATACAAGGGTACATCCACACCTTCTGCCACGTTTGCACGTACTTGTTGATGTTTATTGTTCACCGAAAAATAGTTTTGAATTTTTTGAACTTCAGAAGGAAATTGCATCGCTGCTTCGTAAAAATCTGATCGAATTGCACTTGCAGTTGCTTGATCTGTTCCTGGCGCTCTGCCTAATCCTAAATCAATTCGGTTGGGATAAAGCGTGCCTAAAGTTCCAAATTGTTCAGCAATTATCAGGGGCGAGTGATTGGGTAACATAATACCTCCCGAACCTACACGTATATGCTTTGTTTCTTCAGCAATTTTACCAATTAAAATAGAAGTTGCACTACTGCCGATAGCATCCATATTATGATGTTCTGCTAACCAATAGCGTTTATAACCAGAATTCTCAGCCAATTGAGCAATTGTCACAGAATCATCAAACGTTTGACGAAACGATTTTCCTTCAGAAACAACTGCAAGGTCAAGAATGGAGTAAGCAACTTCTTTTTTTATCATGATTTTAAAACTATCTAAGTGCAAAAGTAATAGAATTGTTTTAGAGAAAATAGAAGTAAAAATTATACCTATTTTTAACCACATTAGATTAATTTCAATCACTATATTTGTTTAAATTAGAATTCCTTCAACCAGATAAATATGAACAAAGAAATTTCAAACTTTTTGATTTATAACACTTCAAATAATGAAGTGAAAGTAAATGTCTATTTAGAAGGAGAAACTGTTTGGTTGACTCAAAAGGCTATGGCTGAATTGTTTGGTGTTCAAAGACCAGCGATTACTAAGCATTTAAAAAATATTTTTGATTCTCAAGAATTACAAGAAGAAGTGGTTAGTTCCATTTTGGAACAAACCACTCAACATGGAGCTATAGAAGGAAAAACACAAGACGTAAAAACAAAATACTACAACCTCGATGCAATAATCTCAGTAGGCTATAGAGTAAATTCATCAAAGGCAACTCAATTTAGAATTTGGGCGACACAAATACTGAAGGAATTTATCATAAAGGGTTTTGTTTTAGATGATGAACGATTAAAAACAGGGCAAAAGGTCTTTGGGAAAGATTATTTCAAGGAATTATTGCAGCGTATACGTTCAATTAGAGCAAGCGAAAGAAGAGTTTACCAACAAATAACCGATATTTTTGCGGAATGTTCTATTGATTATGACAAGAATGCTGAAATAACAAAAAATTTCTTCGCCTTTATTCAAAACAAATTTCACTATGCAATAACAGGAAATACAGCCGCTGAAATAATTTATAAATCGGTAGATAAATCAAAAGAAAATTTAGGTTTAACGACTTGGAAAAATTCGCCAGATGGTAGAATTTTAAAATCGGATGTATTGATTGCTAAAAACTATTTAGAAGAAAAGGAGATAAAACAGTTAGAGCGAACCGTTTCAAGTTATTTTGATTACATAGAAGGATTAATTGAGAGAGAAAACACTTTCACAATGGAACAATTGGCAGAAAGTGTTAACAAATTCTTGAATTTCAATGAATACAAAGTTTTAGATGGCAAAGGTTCAATTTCTAAATTAAAAGCTGATAAAAAAGCAATTCAAGAATACGACGAATTTAACAAAACTCAAAAAATAATCTCTGACTTTGATAAATACATCAAAAAGTTGAACAAATAAAAATCGTCTCTCATCCAATAATAGAACTTTGTTTAACTTTGCTGAAGATAAATAAATCGATCAGGTTCTTTTGAAAGCTAAAATTATGGAAAATAGTAAACTACAGAATTATATTAAAGATGTAATCGGAAATATGCCAACTGATTGGCTAAATCTTACGACACATCGATTAGATATTTATGATGAAAAATTAGCTAAAACTGAATTTTTAGACCAATTTGAACGTTTATTTATCGCAAATAATTCAGCAACTACTTCACTTAACGAATTGCGTACAGCCTACGATTACATTCGTTTGGGTCACCCGTTATCGTGTGTGTTGGAATGGACAATTGCAAAAATATATGCTATCAAAACAGAACATGTAATCAGTTTTTCCTCCAAAACAACTCCAATTTTGGCTGTTTTAAGAAAAAACTTATTAGCTAATAAAAATACGCAAATTGCTTACGTTGGAGAGTTGCCAGCATATTTTGATGCTGAAGTAGTGAGCAATGTGTATGGTTATAAATTTGAATTAATTAAAGTTGATAGTTTAAATGAGGTTACTCCAATAGATGGAAGTACTATTTTCATTTCTCAACAAGAAAATATTTGTCATTTTGAGTTAGTTCCCTCTGTTGATTTTTATATCAATATTGATAATCAATTAGGAAGTATACTTCTTGTCAATGGAGAGAAAAATGACAACTACGTTTCAGAAATTCAACACGTAAGAAGAAGAGAGACAATTGCCATGACTCCGGCAAATACACTTACGGCGCTTCAATTATTGACGAATGTAAATGCTACTAATAATCAAGAAGGCAATTTCGACACTAATAAATCGATTGTTTTAGATTCAATCAAAGCAATTACAAATACAAATATAAAAGCGTTGGTCGCTTCAAGTGGACTTTCAACACAATACGCCATTGCAATGGGATTGATTCATGATGCAGTTGAAAATCATCCAGGGAAAGCGATCAAAATTGTAGTTCCACCGAATTGTTATGGGGGAACGAATGACCAAGCGAGAAGAATTGCTGCTTGTTTGGAGAATGTGGAAGTTCTAGACCTACCAGTTGATGGTGGAAACGACATGGTAGCTTGCATTGATGCATTGTTAGAAAGCATTGCTAAAGAAGATGCCATTCCTTATATCATTGCTGAAATACCTACGAATCCGCGCGTTGAAGTTCCAGACTTAATCAAATTAAGAGATGTTTTAAGTAAAGCACGCAAAACAGCATCAGGAGAATTAGCGATTGATCCCGTTTTTATATTAGACCAAACATTTTGTCCAAATGTTCACTTCTTAGGCCAAAACAATATCCTTTCAACAGTACGAACGATCGCTTATGTAAGTGGTTCAAAATTCCCAAGTGGAGGAAAATGTACCGCAGGTTATTTGGTTTCCAACGAAAAAGCAAAAGATTTGATGGAGAAAATCGAGCTTCACTTAAAATTATGTGATAATGAAGCTACTCCACTTCAAATGGAAATCTTAGCGAAACAATTGCCATCAATGAATCAAAGAATTCAAGATGCGTATAAAAACACACGTGAATTTGTGAATTTTATTAGCGAAACATTGCCAGAAGCGAAAATCAATTTTGTATCCGAAGAATTAGCGCAACAAGGATTTACACCTTCCGTTTTTTCATTAGATCTTCCAACAAAAGGAAATACGCATGAAGAAAAAGAGGCTTACAAAAGAGAATTGAATTTGAAATTAATCAATTTGATGATTACTGAAATTCCAACTGAAAGTAAGTATTGTGTAAGTTACGGGCAATTAAAAGGTTGTTATTGGACTATTCCAGCTACTTCCACTCAAGGAACAACAAAAGAAGGAGATAAAGATTATATCGCACGAGTTGCACTTTCACCTTCGATGGATCTTGAATTGCATAAGAAAGTATTTTTAGATTTTGTGAACAGTATTTAATTCAAGTGAAACAAACTCCAAAAGCAAAAACTCCTTGGCCAACAAAAGCAGCCATGGAACAGATTTACAAAAAGCATCTTTGGGGTGGAAGTGAATCCGAATTTTACTCTGGAGAAGGTTCTCATTTAGAAGAATTGGTTCAACCGTATGTAAAAGTTGTATCTGATTTTTTAACTTCATTTCCAACACCAATTACAGTCTATGATTTGGGTTGTGGTGATTTTAATGTCGGAAAAGAATTGGTAAAACATACCAAACGATACATCGGAGTTGATGTTGTTGAAAGCTTGATAAAGTTTAATAAAGAAAAATTTACAGCCGAAAATTTAGAATTTCAGTGTTTAGATATCGCCGTGGATGAATTACCAGCTGCAGATTGTGTGATCGTTCGCCAAGTATTACAACATTTATCCAACAAGGAGGTTCAGAATATTTTACAAAAATTATCTGCTTATCAATACGCAATCATCACAGAACATATTCCAGATGGTGAATTTGAGCCCAATATAGATATTATTTCAGGTCAAGGAATTCGTTTGAAAAAACAGAGTGGATTAGATTTATTAGCACCACCTTTTAGTTGGAAAGTGAAAGATAAAAAGGAATTACTTTCCATATTACTTGGTAAAGATAAAGGGAGATTAATAACATTTTTGTTTACTTTCTAATGAGTAGGTTGAAATAAAATTAGCTATTCACACTACATTTCTAGCCGTTCCTAAAATAAAGCATTGATTCTTATTAAGAAAAAACACAATGTCGTATCTTTATCGTGTGAAGTGTATTTACTGTTTCCTTTTTGTTTTCGTTAATGCTTTCCATATTTTTGGACAGCAGCCAGCATATTTTTTATTTGGAGAAAAAGAATTTGATGGGGTTGACATCTACAATTTGATTCAAGACAACGATTATAATTATTGGTTTGCGACAGATCAAGGCATTATTAAGCATGATGGCTATTCTTTCAAATCAGTTGAATGCAATTCAATGAAAAGCAATGTGGTTTTTAATTTTATTAAAGACAAAAATGGAGTTATTTATTGCCACAATTTAAATCATCAAATTTTTAAAATTGAAAAAGGGAATTGTACCCTTTTCTTTGAAATTCCTGAAAAAGGAAGAGGAGCTGACATTTATTTAGCGACTACAAATGAAAATGAATTAATAATTGTTTCAAAAGAAGCATATGCAATAGATTCCAATGGTAAAATTATTTCCTCCACTGAAAAAATAAAACACAATTATATCGGCCAACCCTTTTTATTAAAGGATGGTAGTGTAATCTGTTCGCAATCTACTCCTCCGAATGCAATTTTATTTTCGAATCGTAAGTTTAAAAAGATTGAACTAAAATTTGAAATTTCAAATGAATTGAAAAATATTTTAGAATTTTTTAGAGTTGATAATAAATGTGTTGCAATTAATTTGGAAAGTAAAAGATTCTTTCAATTCAATGAAAAAGAATTGAAAATCGAGAAAGAAATAAATACCGCTGTATTGAATAAAAATGAACATTTGAGATATTATTTAGCAAACAATTTATTTTGGATTGCAAGTAATGTAAATGGAGTAACCGTATTAGATGAAAACTTGAAAAACCGTTTTAATTCCGCTAAAATTTATACCGATTATTTTATTTCAAAAGTATATAAGGATTTCGAAGGAAATATATTACTAGCTACATTTGATAAAGGAATTATTGTGATTCCTAATTTAAAAATGTTGGATGGAAAATCAGAATTAGATGGATTGACGATATCTAAAATAAAGATTCAAAATTCATCAAATGTTTTTTTAGGAACGGATAAAGGTTCAGTTTTTCTTTTTTCAGATGGGAAGAAAGTAGAATTATCTACGCTAGGTAATAAGTCAATTGATGCGCTGTATAAATGGAAAGACAACCCTTTTTTATTGTATGACAATGAAGGATTGACCATTCAAAATATTGACACTAAAAAGAAGACAATTTTTTCTAACATAGCGTTCAAATGTGCGGCTGAAAAGAATCAAAAAGAACTTTATATTGGATCAAATTTAGGATTAGGTGTTTTAAAATATAATGTAAATGGAGATAAGTTCAATTTTCATCCTTTACCTATAATATCATACAGGATTTATGATTTGATGCGTGTTCCAAATTCTAACAATTTATGTATTGCTTCAATTGAAGGTGTTAAATTGCTAAAGAATAATAATAGACTTATTTCACTTAAATATAATGATTCACTTATTTATGCAAGCTCATTAGTTCAATGCAATGATAAATTGTATTTAGTTTCGAAAAAACATGGTTTTTTTGTTTATAATAATGGAAAAATAACTAACCATTTCACACCTGTATATAAAGGTGAAAAGCTTCATTTTTTGAAATTTAGAATAATAAAAAACACGATTTATGCGAGTACAAACATTGGTTTTATTAGTCTAAATATCAATGGTAATAATTTGAAACTATTAGATAAGTCTGTGGGACTAATTAATAACAAAATGATTGATTTTGAAATTGAAGGAAATATTATTTGGATATCTACATCCAATGGAGTTCAAGAGATAGATTTGAATAAAATTCAATTTAAATTCTGTAAACCACAATTAAAAATTTCTATAATTGAAGTAAATAACAAAGAGTTAAAAACGAATAGATATTTTCATTCCAATGAAAAGAAATTTTCTTTTGTGTTAAATGTACCGACCATAAAAAATAAAGAGAATGTAATATATCATTATAAATTGTTACCAAACGATGATGAATGGGAAACTAATAATTACGAAAACAATAGAATTTCATACACCTCATTAGAACCAGGCACTTATACTTTTGTAGTTAAAGCAGAAAATAATGGAGTTTTTTCATCTTTAAAGACTTTTTCTTTCACAATTGATAGTCCATACTATCAAAAATGGTGGTTTAATTTGAGTGGTTCTTTCATATTAATATTGATCATTATACTTTTCTATAAACGAAAATTAAAGAAACAACAAATTAAAGCAGATTTATTGAATGAATTAAATGCATCAAAACTTATCGCCATTCAATCTCAAATGAATCCCCATTTCATTTTTAATTCGTTGAATTCAATTCAGGATTTGGTTTTGAAAGGAGACGTAACAAATTCATATACTTTTATTACTAAATTTTCAAATTTAGTACGAAGAACTTTGAATTATTCAGACAAAGATTTCATTGATTTTGAGCAAGAAGTGAAACTATTAGAGCTATATATCGCTTTGGAAAAATTACGATTTAAAGAAACGCTTGAAATAGATTTTGACACAAGAAGAATGGATGATATTCAAGTTCCACCCATGTTGATTCAACCATTTATTGAGAATGCTTTAATACATGGTTTATTGCATAAAGAAGGGTTGAAAAAGCTGAAGATTGAATTTAAATTGATTGAAGACACGTTGATTTGTGAAATTACAGATAACGGTGTAGGAAGAGAAAAAGCAAAAGCAATTAAAGCAAGACAGCGTTCAGAACATGAATCTTTTGCGATTGGAGCAATCAAGAAACGATTTGAAATATTAGAAAAACATTTTGCAGGGAAATTAGGTTTCGAATATGTTGATTTGAAAAATGAAGATGAAATCCTTGGAACAAAAGTGGTTATTCGAATTCCAGTTATCCATAAATTTTAGCTATTCCTAAATAAAATAGGATATTCATTAATTCTATTTGGAGTTCATGAAGAAAGATTGTAGGTTTGAAGTATGACAAAAATAAAAGCCATATTAGTAGATGATGAAGAAAGTGCAAGAGATGTACTTGAAAATCTATTGTTGCGATTTTGTCCAGAAGTTGAGTTACTAGGGAAATATTCAAATGTCTTAGATGCTGTTGAAGCAGTTAAAACACTTAACCCAGATTTGGTTTTTTTAGACATTGAAATGCCAAATTATGCAGGATTTGAAATTGTACAATTCTTTGAAAAGGTCAATTTTGACATCGTTTTTGTGACGGCTTATGATCAATATGCCATTCGAGCATTTGAGATTTCAGCAGTAGATTATTTGCTAAAACCAGTAGATATTGAAAGACTTCAACAATCGGTTAAAAAATCTCAAGAAAGGTTAATTACTAAAAA
>CANGHX010000053.1 GCA_947453715.1 Flavobacteriales bacterium
AGACAGAAAGACAAACAGAATCCGAAAAACAATAACCGGAAAAGCAAAACTCGGACACGCATCGTTTGGTTGACGCCCCTACCCGAACGACGTACATTCTGCTTAAAATACGAAATCAGAGTGTGACGTCCGCTTCCGTGCTGAGTATGCTAAATTTGAAAACTTTTCTGTTGGACATTAAGATGAAAAAACTAAATTTAAGTCGGTAAAGAACTAAAGGTAAAAGGCACATCCTATAACAAGTGTTAGGCAAGCGAAAAAAAATCTCACTTCGACTTTAAATTAAACTTGAAACTTATAAATCATCATTCTTTTCAAATTTACGGAGGACAAAAATTAACTGAAAATAAATTTGGATATTTGTAACTTTAAAGTTACCTTTGAAAATATGAATGTACGTGAAGTTATAGCTTATAAAAATTATTTTGAAGATTTTCTCCTAAAACAACCAAAGAAAGTTCAAGACAAAATTTATAAAATTATTGAAGCAATTGAAACTCTTGAACGTGTTCCTTCTAATTATTTAAAACATATAGTTGGAACAAATGGACTTTATGAAGCGAGGATAAAATTAGGCTCTAACATTTGGCGAGTATTCTGTTTTTTTGACAATAATAAATTAGTCATTCTACTAAATGGCTTTCAGAAAAAGACGCAGAAAACACCAAAAAATGAAATAGTACTTGCATTGAGTTTAATGGCTAAATATTATCAAGAAAAATCAGAAGAAAATGGAAACTAAAAGCTGGAAAGAAATTAAAGACAATGTTTACGGTAAAAAAGGGACCGAAAGACGTGACGAACTTGAAAGAGATTTTGAGGGTTTCAAAATTGGAGTGTTGTTAAAAAAAGCACGAGAAGACAAGCATATGACTCAAACTCAATTGGGTGACCTTGTCGATAAAAAAAGAGAATATATTTCTAGAGTTGAAAATAATGGAAGTAATATGACCTTGAAAACATTATATGAAATCGTAGAAAAAGGACTAGGAGGTAAAATCCGAATTCAAATTGAAATATAAAATATCGAATTTTACAACTATTACCTGGACGACCATAACAAAACCACTGTGAAAATCGCCAGCCTATAACAGGTGTTTGGCTATATGGCGGAAATGCACTATTTCCAGACCGCCACATCGCCAAGCACCAAAACGTTAGCACTCTATATCGCTTTAAAAAATGGGATCATGATAACCCTACTTTTTATCACGCTTATCTCCTTTCTCGAGGTGAAAATATTCGCAGACACAAGCTTTTCAATGGTTAATCTTTAATATAAACATTTTAAAATCAATTTAATAAACCACTAAAATTTCAACAAAATAATTTTCGTTTAATGGTTTAAATTATCTTTACTGAAAATTAAATAAATAGTAATTATGTCGAAATTGATAGTTGTTCTTTTTGTTCTGGTAACATTCTTTGGTAAAAGTCAAAACACAAATGTTCCTGACCCAATTTTTGAACAATATTTAATTACTCATGGATTTGATACTGGATCAATTGACGGCGTTGTCCCTTCTAGTAATCTTTCAACAGTTTATGTTCTTCAAGTTCAAAATTTAGGTCTAAATTCTCTACAAGGAATCGAAGATATGACAAATCTTGTTTTTCTAGATTGTAGTAACAATAACATTACTACACTTGATCTTTCTAATAACCTTCATTTACTTAATCTTCTTTGTTCTCAAAATCAAATAAGCAGCCTTTTGGTTGGACAGAATTCGACTCTTGCTGGAATCTATGCAGCTTATAATCAACTATCCAACATTGACGTATCCTTTTGCCCAAGCTTATCTTCGCTTGAATTTCGTTATAATAATATTTCTTCAATCAACTTAGAAAATCTCTCTTTATTAGAATTTTTAGGAATTTCGAAAAACAATCTAAGTACTATTGATGTAAGCAAAAATCCTATAATCAAACGACTTGATTGCTCGAAGAACAACATAAGTACTTTAAATGTAGCTAGTAATTTTATGTTAGACTCTTTAGTTTGCGACTCAAATAATCTTACAAATTTAAATCTTAGCAACTTAAACAATCTTCATGTATTAATATGCGATAACAATCAAATAGATGGAACCTTAGATGTTTCTGATAATGAATTATTAAAATCAATTTCGTGTTCTAAAAATTCAATTGATATCGTAAATATTGAAAATTGTCCTGCTTTACAGCGAATTTTTGTTTCAGATAATCAACTTACATCTTTCGATATTAGTTCATGTCCACAAGCTTTCTTTGTTTCCTTTTGCAATAATAATTTTCAGTTTTTAAATTTGAAAAACGGTAATAATACAAACTTCTACAACAATCCATGTTTATGGGGAAATCCGTTACTTACATGCGTACTTGTTGATGATCCTCAATATTCAAATAGTAACTGGATAAAACCGAACACTGTAACATATAATACAAATTGTAATTCAAGTGTAGAAACAATAAATGCATGTAATTCTTATCAATGGATGAATGGTACAATGTATAACGCAAGTACAAATTCACCAATTTACGTCATTCAAAATGGAGCAATGAATGGTTTAGATTCAACTATTTACCTGAACCTTAACATTGTAAATAACAACACATCAGTAACTCAAACGGGGTCAACATTAACAGCAAATCAAACAGAAGTAGCGTATCAATGGTTGGATTGCAATGATAATAACGCTTTGGTGAACGGTGCGAATCTACAATCATTTTCGCCAAACATTTCAGGATCTTATGCTGTGATTATAGAAAATGGAAGTTGTATTGATACTTCTAGTTGTTTTTCTCTTTTGGCTTTAAAAGAAATTGAAGGTTTTAGTAAGAACTACTGTACTATTTATCCAAATCCAAGCAATGGAAATTTTAACATTCAGTTGAATACAGAAAATAAAGAAACAATAACGATTTCAATTTATACTATTCTTGGTGAAAATGTTCATAATCAAACAATCAAAATGAAAGAACCCGGTGAAAATAATTTTGAGATTAACCTAAATGATTTTATGAATAATGGTATATATTTAGTACAAATTAAAAATGAATCTCAAACAAAATCGATTCAAAAATTAATTATTAAAAAATAATCAATTTTATACATCATTAGTTATATTAACTGATTCTTAAAATAAAACCGAATATGGCACTAATAAACCCTCACATTAACTTCAACGGAAATGCTGAAGAAGCATTCAATTTTTACAAGTCTGTATTTGGAGGAGAATTCGCAATGATTATGCGATTCAAAGACATGGCAAGTCCAGGGTTTCCGATTGATGAAAAAGAAGCAAATAAAATAATGCACATTGCTTTACCTATTGGTAATAATGTTCTTATGGCGAATGATGTTCCAGCAATAATGGGTAAAACGAACGAAAATGAACATAGAAGTAAAATTTCAATCAGCGCAGAAAGCAAAGAAGAAGCAGATAAATTGTTCAATGGACTTTCAGCAGGTGGTCAAATTGAAATGCCTATCGACGATAGTCCTTGGGGTTCGTACTTTGGAATGTTTCGCGATAAATATGGAATCGAATGGATGGTAGATTATGATCCGAAATACAAAGGGAAAGTATAAGTTTTCATTTCAAAATCATCAAAGCAAATGGGGAAAATGATTTCTCAATTTACTTTGTTTGTTTAATTTTTTTTAAAATCAATCCAACTAATTGAATCTAAAAAACGTTTACGAAATAACAAACAAAGTTTACAGTTTCAAATAATAACTAAATCTTTAAAAATGAAAAGAACAACCTTTACCTCTCTATTTTTGTTAATAGCAATTAAACTATCTAGTCAAAATTATTACAATATTAGTTTTGAAGGAACTGGCATTAACGAAAATGATCCAAGACATGAAATTTATATTGATACGATTACAAATCCAGCAAATATTTGGCAAGTTGGAAAACCTTCAAAAGGAATATTTACAAACGCATTCACATTGCCAAAAGCTATTGTAACTGACACTTTAAATTATTATCCTATAAATGATACATCTTCATTTATTATAAAACATATTGCAGATTTTGGATTTTCAATGCCTAATGAAGTCAATTTTGGAGGAAAATACTTTGTAAACTCGGATAGTTTAACCGATTATGGTTTAATTGAATTTTCACCAAATAATGGAAATACATGGATTAATTTAAATGATCCGCAATATTCAGGTAATGTGTTTTGGGGGAACAATCAACCTACTTTCACTGGCAATTCAACTAATTGGAAAGATTTTAATGTCAGCTTTCCAAATCTTGGATCTTTGTTTAACATCCATAATGGCGATACTGTTTTGATTCGAATATCATTTATTAGCGACGGAATTCAGACAAATAAAGATGGACTGATGTTCGATAGTCTATATGTTTTTGATGTCCCGCCATTAAGTGTAGGAAGCATTAATTTAAGCGAAACTAAAGTGATTGCTTATCCAAACCCTACTTCGTCAAAATTTAATATTGAATTAGAAAAAAATAATCAAGAGATTCTAGAAATAGTTCTATGTGATATTTTCAACAATAATATTGAGGAAATAATTGTGCCTGTCGATCAAAATCATATTACAATTAATGTAAATAATTATATGAATGGAATTTATTTTTTCAAAATCATTAATCAAAGTGGAGATATAAAAAAAATGGGGAAATTTATTGTAAATAAATAATTCCAAGTATATAACATAACTATATTAATTCAAAATTACATTGAATGTTTTAATCAATTTTAATTAGTTTTGATTGGAAAAGAATATAAAACAATGGCAAATTCATCATTCGATAATAATCAAGTTCAACTTGTTAACTCTTTTGTTGAATTAGTTTCTACACCGTATAAAGGAATAATAAACGCGAACTGTTGGGAACGAACTCTAATTGGTGATTTTCATGAAATTATCAAGCAATTAGAAACGGATGAACAAATTGTCAATGTTGAAATCGAAGATTTAATTGAACTTCAGTTGAGTAAACAAGGAGCATTGGCTCGTGAAATACTATTAAATGATTTCAAATTATTATCAGATTATGGTGCTTCACCAAACTTAAACATCATAAAATCGTACGATAGAGATAGTGATAATCCAATATTTCCAACTGATGTTTATTCATTTCATGTAGACCGCTCCCCTATTCCAACTGACACTTTTTTATGCACTTATTTTGGTGATTCAAGTGAAATCATTCCCAATTCACAAGCAATACAAAAAATTCTGATTCCTGAAATTCGCCAAGAAATTAAAGAACGTTTTCAAGTTTCAGATGAAAATTTTGAATCCTTCGTGATCGAAAATTTTTATGATTTACACTATGACTTAACACCAAACACACAACCAATTACCATGGGAAATGGTCACCTATGGCGCTTGGAAATTGATCATCCTCAACTTCAAGTACCGCCTTGTATACATCGTGCGCCACTAGAAAAAAATGGACAAAGCCGTTTATTAATGATTTGCTAAATATGAAAGATACTGCCCATCACGACGCTAAATTTGCAAAGATGTCATTTGCTACTGTCTATCCTCTTTACATCAATAAAATTGAAAGAAAAGGGAGAACAAAAGTAGAATTAGATCAAGTTATTGAATGGTTGACAGGTTATAATGAAAGTCAAATTGAAAAATTAATTCAAGACAATTGCACATTCGAAGTATTTTTTAAAAATGCCGATCTGAATCCAAATGCTCATTTAATAAAAGGTATAATTTGTGGTTATCGAGTTGAAGAAATTGAAAATAAATTAACGCAACAAGTTCGTTACCTCGATAAGTTAGTCGATGAGTTAGCAAAAGGAAAATCGATGGAAAAGATTTTGAGAAAATAATATATTTATAGCTAAATGAAAGTCAAGAATTGAATACTTGTTTTTTTATTTATAATCCACAATAATTGTCAATATCATATTAATTCTATTTTTTAAATTTGTCTTACAACTATAAACTGTAGTTATGAAAAAATTAAGATGGAAAGAAATATTCAAATTTTTATCAGGGGCTTTTTTTGTAACTGCTGGTGCTAGTTGGTATTTTGCTTTTCTAAAAGTTGACCTTCCATTTATGGGTACGAAAATGTCTCATCAATTTTTATTCATTCGTGGATTTATTCATTTTGGATTATTTTTGATAACTTTCTATTTTGGATATTTAAATAAATCAAAAAACAAATAACATATTTATGAAAAAACAAAAAATACTTTTTTGGTCTACGACCACATTGATTGCTCTTTTTGAAGGATTAATGCCTGCACTGACTTCTCAATCAGAGATGGCGAAAGAAGGTATAACTCATTTAGGTTATCCGCTCTACTTTGGAAATGCCTTGGTTATTTTCAAAGTACTTGGTGTTTTAGCTTTAATAATTCCTCAAATGCCAAAACGAATCAAAGAATGGGCTTATGCTGGTTTCGCTTTCGATTTTATTTTTGCTGCCATCAGTCACGGTGAGGTAGATGGCGTGAATGGACAAACATTTATTCCGTTCATTGCCTTAGCAATATTAGGTGTTTCTTATTTCAACTTTCATAAAATAAATCCAATTAGAAAATAGAAAAAAAATTATGTGCTGAATCAAGGATTAGTGATTCATTAACTAGATTATGTATGTTGAACGAATCAATATCCAAAAAATAAGGAAATATATTTCAACCGAAAAAAATCAATTTGAACTTGTTTAAATCTTGAATAGTAATATAATAAATTAGCTACAAAAAAAACCGCTTTAAGATTACTTAAAGCGGTTTTTGAATATTTATAAACTATTAATTTACAATACTATTTTCTTATTTACCAAACGTATGTTTTCGCTTTAAATGAAATTCTTGCTTGTTTCCATTTTCATCTGTGTAAACATACCAAAACTCATTTCTGGTTAATTTTCTGATAGTACGCTTTGGTGTAGAAGGTGTTAAAGGGTCTCCAACAAGTATTGATGTAAAGGTTGTTTCATCCTCAGAAAGTTCCCAAGTATATGAAAGACTTGGACTAAAAAGTAATGATTCAACAACCAATAATCCTTTATTACATTTCATGTCTCCACCTCCAACACATAATTCAGAATAAGTTTGTTTGTAATATTGACCATCATATAATGTTTGATTAACATCATTCATTAAATATTTATCTAATTCCCAAACTTTACCATTCCCCATTCGATTTGCTGTTCGCTTGAAACTTCCAAATTTATTTTCTGGGTATTTCTTTTTACAAGAATTCGTAATCGATCCAACACTGATCAGTATAACAAATACTAAAACTAACCTTTTCATATTTTTCTATTTTTTCTTTAAATACAAAACTTCTTTTGTTCCATAACTAGATGTAACTGAAGTGTTAAAACTGTAAAAAGTCCATGTACTATGCTTTCCTCGCTTCTGTTCAACCGTATAATTCGCATATGATTCAATTCCTTGAACCCAATTTCTTCCTTGAATAATCAATAAATTGCGTTTACCAACATCTATTGACCATTGACGAGAAACCGGAGGCCCGATATAATCATCAACTACCCAAGCCTTCTTGAAACCTGCTGGAATTGTATCCAATTCGTAACTAAAATCATAACCTGCTCCATAACCTCTAGATTTTAAAAGCGTAATTGTACCAACATCGTGTTTCGTTAATACTAATGTTGAATTACTATTTGCATCAGAAGTATAATATTCAATTTTTTCAACTGTATACTCCCCTGCCATTTTTCTACGATTAGAATCTTCTTTATTACACGAAATAAGAAGAAGACTATTCAAAACGATCAATAGTATGTGTTTAAATGTTTTCATATTCAAAAAGTTAAACGTATTAACGAAAAAGCTGACTTAAATTAATTAGAACACTAACAGAAGCTTTCACCATTCTATTTCTAGGTTTCAATAATCCTTCAGCAGGTAAAACATTATAGTTTGAAATTGCTGTCAAATAGCCATTGTAATCAGAAGGGAAATCATAGGAAACGGGGCTACTGTTTTCGTTCCACTGATCAGCTCCTTTTGTAAAATGTGAACTTGCTCCATTTCCAAAAGTAGATTGATAGGCAATTGAAGGAGAAATGACTAATTTTTTAAATAAGGTAAAATTCGCTTTTAACTCAAGACCTGTTGTGAAATTTCCAATTGAAGATCTGTAAATACCGGTTATAAAAGATTGCTCGTCATATACTCGATCAACTCCATAAACACGGTAAGCGTCCATTGTTTGAGATGCCCATCCTAATTTTGTTCCGATATAAAGATATTTATTAATAGGGAAGTAAATTGCTAAATCTAAAACATTTTTTTGCCTAAAATCTATTTTTCTAGTATAGCCATCAATCAACTTTGCTTCTAAAGAACCGCTGAAAATTTGTTGACCGATGTAAAACAATGTGTTTAAATCACGATTGTTCTTCACACTAAATGTAAAACCATATCGAATACCGAACATTGTTCCCAATGATTTCATTTCTTCTGTCAACTGACCTGCATTCGATTGATTATAAGTCGTTATAAAATTATTTAGACTTTTATTTCTCATTTTGCACGCAAATACTTCAAAGCTCGGGCCTACCAAAGGAGCATCCGGATCGGTCTCAAATAGTGAAGTCTTTGTTGATAAATTATTCGATGTCAAATTTGATGAAAGTTGAGATTTATTCTCTTTGATTCCAAGAAGCTGCGTAAAGCCATTCGTTATGAAAAACAGGATAAACACAGCTAAAAAACAATATTTTTTCATTACTTATAGTTTGAAAATTAGTACAAATTTAATGTATTATTTCAGTAGACACTTTAGTTTTTTAGTTTTAACAAATACATTCATCGCTTTAAAAACACGTATGATTGGTAAATGATAACTGAATGAAAACTCGAAGTGATTCAGTGTTGTTAATTAGTTGATATTTTTGGTAGTAAGTTCCTATAAAAAAAATCATTACTCTACTTCAGAACATAAAAGTACGGCGTTCTCAATATATAAAGCTGTACTCACAATCGATCATATTTTTAGAGTATTATTAAAGAGACATATTTCTCTTCGTATTACTTTTTAACCTGAGGAACCAACTGATCCAAAACTGGAAAGTAAATATTTCCCATTAAAATTGGATTCAAAGCGTAATATTGACATTTCACTAAATCACCATTTTGCAATTCACACCAAAATTTATCTGCATCAGCACTTTCTAAAACACCAAAATCGTTGTTTCGCTCAGATTGTGTTGCAATTTTAAACATTCTTAATTTTGTTGTTTTATGGTTCGTTTCTGTTAAAGTTAAAATACAGAACGGTTTACTTTTTTTAACGCTATCAACCTGTTTGTTTGACAATTCATAATTCGGTATATTGAAATGGATTTTTTCATAGTTTTTTAAGTAACGAAAAGCCATTGCCGTATCAATTTGAGGTAACGGTTGATTTTTATGGTAAACAGCTAATTTATTGTTTTTATTTAGAACCGTAAAACTTCTGAATGGCTCCTGTATATAATTCACATCTACTTTTGAAATTTCAGAAGGACTCAATGCGAATAAATTCGTGCACATCCATTTACGTGGATCTGCATAAAATCGTGGATCTATAATACCATAAACACCTTTGATTTTCATCAATACGGGTAAATCGCTTTTTCCATATTCTTTTGAATCTAGCAACATCATTTGACCAAGATGATCTTGTGTTGCATTTCCGATATACCATGTTTTAACCCATTCTCCATTTTGAAAAATCTCAACTTTCGTGTTTTGAGCTATCATGGATTTCAATGTATTTTCTCTTGAATTTTCCGGTAAATAACCTTTAAATTCTATATTTTTAAACGCATCTAAGATAAAAGCAACACTTTCTTGCTGAATACAATCTCCATCATTTCTAGTCCAAATCTTCCCTTTTTTAACCATTTCAAATTTAGTACCCGCTTGATCTGTAATAATAATTCTATCAACCGTATTAATATCTTCTATGTTGAACATAATCAACTCAGAATCTATTGTTCCTTGATCAGAAGCTAAATTGTAGGCAAACCAACCCAAGGTCGAAATAGCAATAATAGAAACGAATAAAATGATAATTTTTTTCATCGGACAAATTTAGTAACGTGTATATTTTCTTTTTCGAATGTAATAAAGTACAAAACCTAAAAGCAATATCGATAGACAGGGAACCAAAATATTTATGATTTTGTAGAATCCTGCATTTGCTTTTACTTTTTCATTGTCAATTTCGTGAATATCAATTTGACGACTTCTAATGTCTAATACAGTATTGTCTCCCATCATGTAATCAACCATATTTTGAATAAATTCCTGATTTCCAAAATACAACGGAATGCCTAATTCAGCTAATTTAGGGTCTATACGTAGATTGTTAACTTTTGTCGGACGATACATATATTGAGAAGTCATTTCATTTTTCATTGAATCGTAATCATTCTCTAAAAAACGACCGTTTCCAACCAACAACACTTTTCCTTCTTTCTTACTTGCTTCCAAATAACGAGAATTTGGATCTTTCGCAAATGCTTCTACGATTCTATTTTTAAAGTGCGAATCATACATCCCTTCAGACAGACCTGCCAAACAAATTTTGTTGTTTTCATCTTTCGGATTTTGCACCAATTGTGGGTTTTGACCATAATTCATAGACAAACCTAAGCTAACCATTGGCGCCATCCCTGTTCTAGTCGAGTTAGTAGACGAAGTTAAAATTGGCGTTAAACGATTATCGCTATTTCCAACAAACTGAACTTCATTCACATATTTTAATGATACAGGCTCCAAGTTTCTAGCAATAGGATGACTCGTAGGAGTTGCCAATACATGAAAGAACCAAGGAATCAAAGACACTTTAGCCAACGGAACAGGCTTTGGAGCACAATTCGCATCAATCACATAATTATCGTTTAATTTTAAACCATAATCAAATAACATTTTATCCAATCCAGTAGCGTAACGAACCGTATGAACCGTTCCTTTCAAATCTAAGGAGTCTTCATTTAAATAAAGTGCATCCATGAAACACATCAAACGTCCACCTCTCATCAAGAATTGATCGATGATGTATAAATCTTTATCTGAAAATGGTGCTCTTGGTCGAGCAATAACTAATCCATCAACCCCATCTAATGCACCTATTGAATCATTTAAAGTCACATCTTTAATCGCATAATTCGGTGAAATTAATGCTCTTGCTCGTTGCGTTTCAGCAAACGTTAACTCACCATGACCTTGTAAAAATGCAATACGTTGACGTTTTTCAATGATTGAACGTTTAAACGTGCTGATTAACATATACTCTAAATTGTTAATCGCATTTTGAACCATTTGACCAAAGGCAGGATCATTTAAGTTATAAGGTTTCCCAGGAGGTGTTCCTGGTAATAATTGAACAGTATTAACTGTATATCCTTTGTAATCAATAACTGCTCCTGGCCAAATTAACAACTGATTTTGAGCACCATCTTTCATGTACGTCACATCCATCGGGATAATGCCTTTCCCTTTGTCGTAAATAGTTTCAAAAAGTTCTTGCTGTTCTTGTTCCGTTCCTGTTAAAGGATTTACAAATTGATATTCAATCTTTTTACCTGCAATTTGTCTGAATTCTTTTAATTTATCTTCTAATGCATTTTTGAATAATTTCAATTCAGATGGTAAATTACCAGCTAAGTATATTTTAATTGATAATCGATCTGTAAAAACGGAGTCATTTTGAAGAAATAATTCAGTCCCTTCAGAAAGAGAATAACGTTGATCTTCCGTCATATCCCAACGTTTATTTAGGAAAGAGAAGATGATATTAACAATGATTATCCCAACAATGACAATTAATAAAAATGTCCAGTTGAAAATTCCTTTAAAGTTTTTTTTAGTCGTCGTCATTTTAAGCTTATTTTTTCAATGATTTAATGACTGTTAAAGCCGCAAATATGAACAATCCAATGATTGAAATAAAGTAGAATACATCAGCTGTATCAATTACACCTCTTTTAATTGAATCATAATGATACGTCATACCGCAATACTGAATGACAGAATCGAAACTTCCCATTAAGTTGAAAGATCCCATTAATGTAAGTCCATCGTAGAAAATCCAGCACATGAACATACCTAAGATGAAAGCTACGATTTGACTACTCGTAATTGCCGATGCAAAGATGCCTATGGCAATAAATGTTGAACCTAGGAGGATTAGTCCAATGTATGAGGTAAAAGTTGCTCCACTATCAATAATACCAATAGGTTTACCTAGATAATACAATGAAATATAATAAACAACAGTAGGAATAATAGCAATCACTAAAAGGGTTACTCCAGCAAAATATTTTGCTAAAATGATTTGCAAATCAGAAATCGGTCTTGTAAAAAGAAGTTCAATTGTACCAGTTCTTCGCTCTTCTGCAATTGAACGCATTGTAATTGCTGGAATCAGAATTAGAAAAATAAAAGGTGAAAGATTGAAGAAAGGTATTAAATCTGCTTCTGTCCCTTGCAATAGATTTGTATCTTCTGAAATTACCCAGTGAAAAAGGCCTGATGCTATCAAATAAATAAGGATAAATACATACCCGATTATTGAACTTAAGAAACTTCTGATTTCTTTAAAATATAATGCTTTCATTTTTTAATTGACCTCGTATTTTTTAATGTAAAAATTCAACGAACTACAAAAATAAGATTTCCTAGCAAATCATCAATAAAGGAAAGTCTATATTTATCAATAAGTTTACATGTCTAAAACAAAAAAGCTGTCGAATGACAGCTTTTTTAACCTAACAAAACTAAACTAAATTGAAAATCTTACTAACGCAGGCACTACTCTACTTGATTTTCTATACTAAACTATGAATTTACTTTTTGACTAATTTTACTCTTGTTAATTTTTCACCTTCAATTATTTGAATGAAATATACACCAGGATAAAAATTAGAGATATCAAACGTATATAAACCATTCGTATTAATTGGTTCTAAATCAACAATCTTACCTCTACTTGTAACAACATTAAAACTTGCTATTTTTTCATTTTTAAAATTATATTTTAACACAAACACTCCATTCGAAGGGTTTGGAAATAATTCTGGAATTAAATAAACTTCTTTTTCAAGTTTAAACGAATTAACCTCTGAAAATTCATTGTGACCGTTTACAGTATTTAATTTAACTCTGTAATACTGAATTCCGTCTGCCAAATTAGAATCAACATAAGAATTGTGGTAGTATACTGAAGAATCTTTATTTGCTGTTACTGTTGAAATTTCAAACCAAAATTTACCATCCAATGATTTTTCAATTGAAAAAGATTCTACTTGATCTTCATCCATTGAAATCCAATCCAACAAAGCAGCTTCTTCTTTTTGTTCAACAGAAAATTTCATAAAATGAATCGTTGCCTGAACTGACAAACTCGAAAATAATATTGCTAAACACAATACAGCTTTCAAATAAATAGTAGTTGTTTTCATTCAAACATAATTTTATGATACAAATCTATAATATCAATTCACGTTGAGAAAACAATTTCTCAATTACTTAAATGAAATACAGAGTAATACTATTTTCAGTATAAGTACTTCTACATAGTGGAATTATTTATCCTTAAAAATTTGGAGAATCGGAAATATTTTCTGAATCTTTGCAAAGCATTTCCACAGCGGTGGAGAATATGTTTATAAAGAAGAGGTAAGAGACAGGCTCAATGATCCTCTGGCAACCAACTTAAAGTCCGTCATTTGACAGATTGGAAAACCGGTGCCAATTCCTGATCCCGAATATTCGGGAAAATATAAATTAATAGTATAAAAATGGAAAAAAGTACAACATTTACCGCATTTGCTTTCAATTCTCAGATTGAAAAATTCAAATTCTCTTTTATTTTATTGAACATTGTTTTTAGTATGTGCTGCTGCATGTAATCTAAAACCAAATCTTTTAAACTTTCCAAAAGTTTTCTCTTTTCGATTTATTGTTTAATTTAATACTAGAAACATCATGTTTTTTCAAAATACTTTTACTTCAAATACTAATACATTCATATTGGAAAATACTTTACTTGAATTTGATTCTAATCCAATTAACAAAACATTTGATACGCTTTTCATAACAGAATCCAATGAAACGTTAAATGGCTTATCGATTACTTTTCATGCTTATGGGAAATACGTTCCTGGTAAATCAAAAGTAGTTTGGGCATGTCATGCGTTAACAGGAAATTCAGATGTTTTTGATTGGTGGCCGGGTTTATTTGGTGAGAATGATTATTTCAATCCAAAAGATTACTTCATTATTTGTGCGAATGTAATAGGATCTTCTTATGGTTCAACAAGTTCAGACCATAAAGATGAAAATGGAAATTTGTATTTGAATAATTTCCCAACTGTAACTCCTCGTGACATGGCTCGTGCTCATGAAATCTTAAGAACGGAACTTGGAATTGAACAAATCGATATTCTTATTGGAGCATCATTAGGTGGACAACAAGCTGTTGAATGGGCAATTGAACAACCTTCTGTTTTTAAGCAATTGATTTTAGTAGCAACCAATGCACGTCACTCTGCTTATGGAATTGCATACAATGAAACGCAACGACAAGCAATTTACAACGACCCAACTTACGGAAAAGGTACAATCGATGATGCAAAAGATGGATTAAAAGTAGCTAGAGCAATTGCAATGATTAGTTATCGCTCTTATCAAGGTTATGAAATCACACAAACGGATGAGGATTTAAATAAAATTGATGATTTCAAAGCAAGCTCCTACCAACGTTATCAAGGACAAAAATTAGCGAATCGTTTCAATGCTTATTCATACGTAACATTAAGTAAAGCAATGGATTCGCACAATGTTGGTCGAAATAGAGAATCGATTGAAGCTGCTTTGTCTCAAATAACTGCTAAGACATTGGTTATTGGAATCGATAGCGACAATTTGTTCCCAGTATCGGAACAGATTTATTTAAAAGAACATATTAAGGGTGCCAAATACATTGCCATTTCATCGGCATTTGGTCACGATGGTTTTTTGGTGGAAGGACCGAAATTAAAAGAAATCATTGATGATTTTTTAGTGAATGACTTTAGGAGATTTTCTCCGACAACATTTAAACGTTGATTTTGAATGTTGGATTTTGAATTATAAATTTTGAATTTTTAAAAAGATTATGAGAAAACAATTAACGATAGGATTATTTGGATTTGGATGTGTAGGTACTGGATTGTACGAAGTTTTAAATCAATCAAATTTATTGGACGCTAAGATTAAACGCATCATTGTAAAAGACAGAACGAAGAAACGTATTATCGGTGCGGAGCATTTTGGCTATGAGGCTGCTGAAATTTTAAACGATGAAGAAATCAATTTAGTAGTTGAGTTAATCAATGACAGTAATGAAGCTTTAGCGATTGTTAGAGAAGCTTTATCAAAAGGAAAACATGTGGTTTCTGCAAATAAAAAATTAATAGCTGAACATTTGGATGAGTTATTAAATCTTGCGAAAGAAAACAATGTTTCGTTTTTATACGAAGCTTCTGTTGCTGGTTCAATTCCTATCATCCGTAACTTGGAGGAATATTACAACAATGATTCATTATCATCTGTACAAGGGATTGTAAACGGAACAACAAATTACATATTAACACAAGCGAATTATGGTGTTTCTTATGCTGATGCATTACAAAAAGCACAAGAATTAGGTTTCGCTGAGGCTGATCCAACATTAGATGTGGATGGTTTTGATTCAAAATTCAAATTGGTTTTATTAATCAAACATGCTTTTGGATTAACAGTTGAACCTGAAAATGTTTTTAATTGCGGTATTCGTCAAATCAAACCTCAAGATGTCAAATATGCATCAGAGAAAGATTACAGAATTAAATTATTCGCTAGAGCAGAAAAAATTGGAAATAAAATCGTTGGTTTCGTAGCACCTCACTTCATCAAAAAAGACCACGTTGCTTATCAAGTAGACAATGAATTCAACGCTGTAATCGTGGAAGCTTCTTTCTCGGACAGACAGTTGTTCTTAGGAAAAGGAGCTGGAAGTTTCCCAACAGCAAGTGCTGTATTGTCTGATATTTCAGCCTTACAATATGATTACCAGTATGAATATAAGAAGTCTAACACTGAGACAAAACCAGTTTATGCAGAAGATTTCTATTTGAAAATCTATTTAGCTTCTAAAGACATCCAAGCATTAAA
>CANGHX010000054.1 GCA_947453715.1 Flavobacteriales bacterium
AAAGATGGGGATAAAGAATATTGAAAGTAGATATCATTTTTTTACGGATCAAAAAATTGAAATCATTCAAGATACTGAATTGTTTTGTGTCAAATTACCTTTATTAACTGTGAAATGAGAGTTGTAATCATTGAAGATGAAAAATTGTCAGCAGATTATTTGGTTAATCTCCTTTTTAAGATTGATAATAATATTAAAGTAATTAATGTTTTTGAATCGGTGAAAGAATCAATAATTGCTTTTAATAATGGGATAGAAGCAGATTTATTATTTGTCGATATTCATTTATCAGATGGAATAAGTTTTGATATTTTCTCTAAAGTGACCGTTAATTTCCCAATTATTTTCACTACTGCATATGATGAATACGCATTAAAAGCATTTAAATTAAATAGTATTGACTACTTACTTAAACCATTAGGTATTGATGAGGTTAGGCAAGCTATTAAGAAATTTGAAAGATGGAATAAGAAAAGTGAAATTAATTTTGAAGCAATTTCAAATGATTATTTAGCAGAATCTAAACAATTCAAAAATCGCTTTATGGTGAAGTTAGGAGATTCTATATCTTCTATACAAATTAATGAAATTCAATATTTTATTTCAGAAGATGGAGTTGTTTTGCTAGTAACTAATAATAATAAGCGATTTATTATTGATTATAGTCTAGATGAACTTGAAGCATGTCTAAATTTTGAATTATTCTTTAGAATAAATAGAAAGACAATAATTTCGATGGAAAGTATAGAAAAAGTTAATTCTTACTTCAATAGTCGTTTAAAAGTAAAAGTTTTCAATTTGAGTGAAGATGCTTCTGTTGTAAGTAGAGATCGGGTATCTGAATTTAAAAAATGGTTAGACGGCTCAATTAAATCATAAAAAAAGGAACAAAATTTTGTTCCTTTTTTTTATCTAAATATAAAATATTAGTTTTTAGGAGCTTCTTCTGTTTTAACTTCTTGAGGTAAAACTGTTCCTTTAATTGTTAAAATAATTGGTTCAGTTTGAACGTTTGTTGTAACTGTAATCGTTTTTGTAAATTGACCAACTCTTTTTGTGTCGTATTTTACAGCAATTTCGCCTTTTTTCCCTGGTTGAATAGGTTCCTCAGGTTTAGCAGCATTTGTACAACCACAACTTGTTTGAACATTTTGAATTAAAATTGGAGTTTTTCCAGTGTTTTTGAATTCAAAAATAAATAAGTCTTGAGAATCATATTTAACTTCAGGACGCTCAATAACTTCATTTTTGAACACAATTGATTTTTCAGTTTGAGCTTCTTTTGATTCAGTTTTTTCAGAATCATTTTTTTCAGTTTCTACTTTTTTGAATTCCTTAACTACTTCTTTTTGTTCCCCAACTTCTCTTTTTTTCGTTTGTTCTTGAGCATTGATACTTAATGATAATGCTAACATTGAAATTGATAATAGTATAACTTTCATAATCGTTTTTTTTTAACAAGGTTACAATAAAAATTTTAATCTATAAATTGTTTTAACAAAAAATTGACAAATACTATACCAAAAACGAATCATCTTTAAAATAGTTGCTTACAACATCAATAATTGAAGGGTAAGTATTTTTTAATATTTTATTTATTTCTTTTTTATTAAGCCATACAACCTCAGTAATACCTTCTTCATATTGAGCTACAAGTTTTTGGTTGCCTTTGTAATTTAAATTATACCAAAAAGTTTTTTTTATTGTCGGTTTTCCTTTATACAAATAGGTGTGATAAGTAATGCAATTAAATTCTGAAATTATTGGATTTGTTATTCCACATTCTTCTTCTATTTCTCGAATAGCTCCTAATTCAGGTAATTCATTTTGTTCTAATTTCCCTTTTGGAATGTCCCAATAGCCATTTCGTTTTATAAAAAGATATGCATTTTTAGATTTAACGATGCCTCCTGCAGCTTCAACGAATTCAAATTTCTTAAAAATTTTATAAAATGCTTTTTCAGGATTTGAATGAATTACATAAATCGGAAATTTATTATTAGTATCTGAAATACAGTTAAATATTAATTTTCTTAAACCTTTAAGTTTTTCAGTTTTGATAATTATTCCGTCAATTGAATTGAAATCTTCTATATCTAAAATGAAAATCGCTCTATTTTCAATAAAAACTTTGTACATTTGTCGCATGATTTTGAATAATGAAAAAGCGTTAAAGGTAGCAGAATTTTTATTACAAATAAAAGCTGTTAAATTAGAACCAAATAATCCTTTTACTTGGGCATCAGGTTGGAAGTCTCCGATTTACTGTGATAATCGTGTAACTCTTTCATTTCCAAACATTAGAACATTTATCAGGCAAGGTTACGCGGAGTCTATTGTTGAAAAATTTGGCAAACCAGATATTATTGCGGGTGTAGCAACAGGTGGTATTGCTCAAGGAGCTCTAGTAGCTCAGGAATTAGGCGTTCCATTTATTTATGTTCGCAGTTCTGCTAAGGAACATGGTATGGGAAATCAAATTGAAGGGTTTTACGAAGAAGGTAAGAAAGTAGTAGTTATTGAGGATTTAATTTCAACAGGAGGTAGTAGTATAAAAGCGATTGAAGCACTTAAATCTGCAGGTTTAGATGTTAAAGGTTTAGTTGCTATTTTTACTTATGGATTTGAGCAAGCTAAAGAGAATTTTGAAAAAGCTGATTGTCCTTTTATAACGCTTACTTCATATGATATATTAATTGAACAAGCTTTAAAACAAGATTTTATTTCTGTAAATGATCTCGATTCGTTAAGAGAATGGAAAGAAAGTCCAGATACTTGGAAAAAATAATTCTATGATTCTTAAAAGTACATCTGTATTAATAAATGCACAGCAGGAAAAGATTTATAATTTTTTGTCTGATTCAACTAATTTAGTTTATATTCTACCTAAAGATAATATTTCTGATTGGAATGCTAGTTCTACAGAGTGTTCTTTTAAAGTTCAAGGTGGTGTGATTATTTCACTTATTCAAGACGGAAGTGAAGGGCATTCAAAAATTTTCATGAAATCAGGTGAAAAATCTCCTTTTCCTTTTAAACTGATTTTACATATTGAGAGTAAAGAAAATCAAAGTCAAGGATATATAGAATTTGATGGAGAGGTAAATATGTTTTTAAAGATGATGGTTGAAAAACCACTTACAAATCTATTTAATTATATGTCTGAAAAACTTAAAACCCATTTCGAGAATTAAATTTTATTTCCTTCAAATTGTATTCCTTAAGTTGATTATCTTTCATCATTTGAAGCAATCCCAATTCAGAAACTCCAATTATTTCACCTATAAAATCGCCTGTTTGATCAGTATAAGATGATTGAGTTTTTAATAACCAAAGATTTTCGAGGTATTCTACTTTTAATTTTTCAAAATTTTCATTTTCGATATCTATAAATATTTGATTCATTTCACTTATCAAACTAAGTAGAATATGATGAATAGGTATGAATTCATTTGTTTCGTTAAAAATGCTAGTTGCATTAAAATCACTAAAATTCTTTTGATTTGTATTTAATCCAATACCTATAATACAATGTTCTATTGAAGTATATTTTAATTGATTTTCAATCAAAATTCCAGCAATTTTTTTAGAACCAACTACAATATCATTTGGCCATTTTATCTGAGCTTTTATACCTTTTTTCTTTAATATTCTAATTACACTCAACGATGAAAAAATTGTCAAATAAAACTGATGGTTCACTGACAGATTAGCAGTCTTTAGATAGATGCTTGTAATGATGTTTTCGCCTGATTTAGAATGCCATACATTACCTCTCTGACCTTTTCCTGCTGTTTGCTCATCTGCCAATATTACCGTTCCATGTTCGATTTGATTAGTAAGAAGCATATTGGCAACATAATTGTTGGTTGAGTCAACACTATCAAGATGAATAATTTTTTTTCCGATCATTTTGTAATTGAAAGGTTAAAAGAGTTTAAAATTTCGATAAAATTAAAATTAAAAGTTAGATTTGTAAGTATAAAAAAAATCGATGTATAAAAAACAAAATAATTCAGATTCTCAAGTATTATGTAATGCTGTAGTAGAAGGAATGCAAGAAATGAAAGCCCAAGATATAGTTGTGTTAGATTTAAGAGAAATTTCAGGAGCAGTAGCTGATTTTTTTGTTATTTGTAGTGGAGAATCTTCTACTCAGGTTGAAGGTATATCTTCTTCCGTTATGCGTTATACACGTCAAGAATTACAAGAAAGACCTTGGCATACTGAAGGTAAAGGTAATAGTGAATGGGTACTTGTCGATTATGTATCAGTTGTGGCGCATGTTTTTTATAAAACAGCGAGAAATTTCTATGATTTAGAAGATTTATGGGCAGATGCGAAGAGAACTAATATCCCTAATTTAAATTAATTGAATTAAATATGTCAGAAGAAAATAATAAAAAGAAAAATCCATTTTCGATTTATTGGATTTATGCAGCTATAGGTGTTGCAATCATTGGTTTTCAGTTGTTTATGAGTGCTTCTTCTACAGCTTCAATAAACAATCAACAAACATTTTTTCAATTAGCAGAAGATGGTTATATCTCAAAAGTTTACATTGTAAATCGAGTTAGAGCTGATTTTCAATTGAATAAAGATGGAGAAACGTTTGTTAAAAATACTAAAACCGGTGAGTTTAAAAGAATGGGGGAAGTATTTACTCGAAATAAGAATATTAGAAATACACAACCTACTTTTGAATTGGAATTAGTTACTGTTGAAAATTTTATTAATAAATTAGATAAAATCAACCAAAAACTTGAAAAATCACACAAGAACCAAGTAGCCTTTAGTTCTAAAACTGAACATGATTATCTTGGAAGTATTGTAGGTTTTTTATTACCAATTGCATTATTAGTATTGATTTGGCTATTTGTTATGAGAAGAATGACAGGTGGTTCTGGCGGCGGTGGCGGCGGTGGTCAAATTTTTAATATTGGTAAATCTAAAGCGAAAGTATATGAAAAAGGGAAGTCAACAAACATTACTTTTCAAGATGTTGCTGGATTAGCAGAAGCTAAAGTAGAAATAGAAGAAATTGTTGAGTTTTTGAAAAACCCTAAAAAATATACTGAGTTAGGTGCTAAAATTCCTAAAGGTGCATTATTGGTAGGACCTCCAGGAACAGGTAAGACTTTATTAGCGAAAGCGGTTGCAGGTGAAGCTCAAGTTCCATTTTTCTCATTGTCAGGTTCTGATTTTGTTGAAATGTTCGTTGGGGTAGGAGCTTCTAGAGTAAGAGATTTATTTAAGCAAGCAAAAGAAAAATCACCATCAATCATTTTTATTGATGAGATTGATGCTATCGGTAGAGCAAGAGGTAAAAATAATAGCTTTGGTTCTAATGACGAGAGAGAAAACACATTGAATCAGTTGTTGACTGAAATGGATGGTTTTGGAACGAATTCAGGAGTAATTATACTTGCAGCAACAAATAGAGCTGATGTGTTAGATAGCGCTTTAATGAGAGCAGGTCGTTTTGATCGTCAGATTTATGTTGATATGCCAGATATTAATGAGCGTAAAGAAATTTTTGCGGTTCATTTAAAGCCAATAAAATTAGATGAAAAAATGGATGTTGATTTCTTAGCGAAACAAACTCCAGGTTTTTCAGGAGCTGATATTGCAAATCTTTGTAATGAAGCTGCCTTAATAGCTGCTCGTCATGGAAAACATCACGTTGAAAAACAAGATTTTTTAGATGCAGTTGATAGAATTGTTGGTGGATTAGAAAAGAAAAATAAAATAATTACTAAAAATGAGAAGAAAGCTATTGCATTTCATGAAGCGGGACATGCTACAACTTCTTGGTTGTTAGAATATGCTCATCCTTTAGTTAAAGTAACAATAGTTCCTCGAGGACGTTCCTTAGGTGCAGCTTGGTATTTACCTGAAGAAAGAAGTATAACTACTACAGAGCAGTTATTAGATGATATGTGTTCTGCTTTAGGTGGTAGGGCAGCTGAACAATTAATTTTTGGCAAAATCAGTACTGGAGCTTTGAGCGACTTAGAAAAAGTTACGAAGCAGGCTTATGCTATGGTTTCAGTTTATGGTTTAAATGAGAAAGTAGGTAACATTTCTTTTTATGACTCTCAAGGAAGAGATTCTTTTACAAAACCATATTCTGATGATACAGCAAGAATTATCGATGAAGAGGTGAGCAAGTTAATTGAATTTCAATATCAAAGAGCATTACAAATATTGACTGAAAATAAAGATAAACTAACTACTTTAGCTGAAAAATTGTTAACTTCTGAAGTTATTTTTAAAGAGGATTTAGAAGCGATTTTTGGTGTAAGAAAATGGGTTGTGGAAGAACAAGAGCCAATGCATTTTGATGATTCTCCGAAAAAAGAAATTGCTGAAAATGACATTGAAATTGACAATAAAGTTGAACCGTTAACTTCTGAGTTTAATAAAGTTGAGGACAATTCTTTGGAGGATAAAATTGAAGAATAATTAAATTTTTATTATTATGTTCCCACTAGTCGAATAGATTAGTGGGAATATTTATTTTAAGTATAATCAAAATGAGTAATATTTTACAACGTATAATAACGGGATCAATTTTTATTTCACTTATAATTTTTTCATTATGGTATAGTATGTACGCTACAATCGGTGTTATGGGGCTTTTTCTTATACTTGGATTGTATGAGTATTTCAAACTTTTTGATCAATATAAAATAGTTGATGTTAATAAAGTATATAATACGATTCTACTTTTTTTAACATATTGTGTGTTTTCGATTTCAATTTTGACTTCAAAAGTAGAATTGATTATTATTGTTTTGCCAATTGTTTTTATTAGTCTAATTATTGAAATATGGAGGAAAAAAGATAATCCAATACTTAATTTAGGTGTTGTGATCTTAGGTTTTATATATTTAGTTGTTCCATTTTCACTATTACTTTTTATTTCTAATATTAGCTCACACAATAAACCATTTGTTATTTCAATGTTTTTGTTGATTTGGACAAATGATACGTTTGCTTATTTATCTGGAAGATTTTTTGGGAAAACGAAATTATTTGAAAGAATCTCACCTAAAAAAACATGGGAAGGTACAATTGGAGGATTTATATTTACCTTAATTGTGGCATATTTTATAAGTTTTTGGGGTGTAAATAATGACCTTCATTTTTGGTTGATTTCAGCTTGTATTATTGCTCCAACTGCAATTTTGGGAGATTTATTGGAGAGTTTATTTAAAAGAAGTTTGAATATAAAAGACTCTGGAACAATTTTGCCTGGTCATGGGGGAATATTAGATAGATTCGATGCAATGCTTTTTACAGTTCCATTTTTTTATGCTTGGTTTGTAATTTATAATTATTTTTGAAGAATATTAAGACGTTATGAAAATACATAGAGAAGGTTATTTGATTATTACAATTGCAGTTGTTCTGCTTTCAATAATACATTTAGGGAATCATTTTTTATATCAAACTATCGGCTGGTTATGGTTATATGTTTTGTTAATTATAGGTGAATTAACAATGCTTTATTTGGTTGTTCAGTTTTTTAGAGTTCCTAATATTAATTGTGTTTTCGAAGAAAATGATATCATGTGTCCTGCTGACGGTAAAGTTGTAGTGATAGAGGAAGTTGAAGAAAATGAGTACTTTAATGATAAAAGAATACAAGTTTCTATTTTTATGTCTCCATTAAATGTTCATGCAAACTTCAATCCGATTTCAGGTATTGTAAAGTATGTTAAATATCATAAAGGTTTATTTTTAGTAGCTTGGCATCCTAAAAGTAGTACAGATAATGAGAGGTCAACTGTTGTGATTGAACATTCAAAAGGACAAGAAGTTTTATTTAGACAAGTTGCAGGTGCTGTTGCTAGAAGAATTTGTTACTATGTGCAGCCAAATCAATCAGTTAAAACTGGCGAAGAATATGGTTTTATTAAATTTGGTTCACGTATTGATCTGTATTTACCACTTGATTCTACAATAAATGTTAAAATTGGAGATGTTGTTAAAGGTAGAGTTACAAAAATTGGTGAATTAAATTAAAAAAAGATTAAATTAGCTAAACAATTAAATTTAATATACTATGAAAAAGGTTTTTATTGCATTATCGTTAATGTTATTTGTTGGTTCTATGTCAGCGACAGCTTTTGCAGCTTCAACAGGAACGTCTGTTGAATTGGTAAAACATGACGATAAGAAAAAGAAAAAGAAAAAAGGTGCATGTGCAGAAGGAGAGAAATCTTGTTCTAAAAAAGAAGGAGAGAAAAAATCTTGTTGCTCACATAGTTCTACTGAGAAAAAATAATTCTGAATTATAGAATAAAAAAAATCCGACTTTATAAAAGTCGGATTTTTTTTTTGAAATTGAAATTGTTATTTAATGCTACCAAATACTTTAGCTAATAAATCTGTAACTCTAGCCATTGGGTCAACACGAATTTTATTTTCTTCTTGTTCAACCATATGAAAAAGACCTTTAATTGCCATATCAGTTACATAAGCGTTCAAATCGGGGTTTATTTTTTCACCACCAGAAATTGTCATTGCTGAATTATATTTGTTTATTATAGGATTCCAGTAATCAGTTAGCTTTACTTTTGAAATAGCTTCTTTAACTTTTGGAGAAAAAGCAGCAACAAGTTGACTAGAAGTATTATCTTTTAAGAATTTAGTAGCAGCACCATTTCCTCCATTTAATATTGCAAATCCATCTTTAACAGACATATTTGTAATTGCATTGGCAAAAATAGGTAAGGCTTCCTTAGTTGCTTCTTCAGCAGCTCTATTAAGCGTGGTTTCAAATTTTTCGACTTGTGATGTTAATCCCCAATCTAATGCTTTTTGTTTGACTTTCATTGCATCTGCAGGGAAAGGTAGACGAATGTCTGCATTTTTAAGAAAGCCATCAGTTACAGAAGTTAAGTTTACAGAGTTTTTTATTCCTACTTGCAGAGCTTCTCTCAAACCAGAAATAACTTCATCATTTGTTAATTGTGGTTTTGTTGGAGTCGTTGTTGTTGAAATTGTATTTGCGGCTTGTTTTAATTCGTCACAAGATGTAAATAGTGCAATTGAACAAAAAGCTACTATTGGTAATATGTTTTTTTTCATTTTATTTTTATTTTCTTCTAAAATAACAAAACTTATACCAATTATTTAAGAAGATTTACAGAACCATATAACATTTTTCTATCATCCGTGTATAAGTCTTTCATTATCACCTTCCAATTGTAAGTGCCAGGCTCCACAATTTTACCTTTATAAGTTCCGTCCCATCCATATTCAGGATCGTTTGTTTCAAAAATAATTTGTCCCCATCTATTGTAAATAGAGAGGTTAAAATCAAATTTATCTATTCCGGCTGTATAAAATTTCCAGCTTTGATTATGCTCGTCTCCATTTGGAGTAAATGAGTTTGGGGTATAAAATAAAATATCAGAAATAACATTTAAGTATAATGTTAGTGAATCAACACATCCTGTAATATTTGTTGTGATTAAGGTTATTGGATATTGGCCAACTACTCCTTCTTCGAATTTAAATGTAGGAGATTGATCTATACTCTTAGTTGGGTTTGAAAAAGGTGAATTCCAATCCCAATTTGTTACATCGTCAGATGATCTATCTTCAATTTTAACTTTTGTTTCAAAAATAGTTGTTGGATTGGGATTGATAAAAAAATCTGGCTTCGGAATTGGACTAACTAACACAAAATCAGTAATGGTTTTAGAATAAACGCATCCGTATATGGAATTTATTATAACATCCAATGAATAATTACCTGCATTCACATAAGTATGACTTATTGAATCTGAACCATTTACAATTGATGTGTTGCCATCATTAAAATTTATTATGGTTGTCAATATGTCATCAGGCTGATTAGAAGTATTTGTAAATTCAAATTTTGTAGGTGCACATCCCTCATATACATTTGACGAAAAAGAAGGAATGATTGAAATAGGATGAATTAAAGTTAAACATGTGTCAATTGTTGGAGAACCACATGTTTCAGATAAAGTTACACAGTATGTTGTCAAAGAATTTGAAGGAGTAACTGAGATTGAATTTCCTGTACCGATTGTTATACCATTTTCGGACCATGTATAAATATAACTTGATGAACCACCGCTACCAACAACCGATAATGTTTTACTTTCACCGATGCAAAGGGTATCAGAAATAGAAGGTGTTAGTGATGCTATTGATAGTGGGCTTGGCTGGTTAATTTGTTGTGTAATGGTGTCTAAACAACCATTCGCATCCTCAATAATTATTGTTTGTAAACCAAAACTTAAATCATTAGCAAAATTTGAACTTGAGGCACTGTTACTCCAGTTGTATGTATATGGAGCTGTACCCTGTGAGGTTGAAATAGTAATACTTCCATCATTTCCTGAATTACATGAAACATTTGTAAAGTTTGAAATAGTGTTTTGAATTTCAGGAATCTCACTTACTGTGATTGAAACATTTCCATTGCAACCAACTGATGAAGTGATTGTGCAATTGTAAGTACCAGAACTTAATCCTGTAGCGGTTTGTGTAGTTTGAGCTAAAGGATCATCCCATAAATACGTTAAAGTACCTGTTACAGGAGTCATTGTGGCAGTAACTGTTCCATCAGAACCATTTTTACATTTTACTTGTGTCATATTGCCAGTAAAAATGGCGCTTGAAGAAGTTACAGTTATATTTGAATTAACACTACAACCCAAGGATGTTGTCATAGTTACTGTGTAAGTGCCTACAGGGATATTGTTAATAACAGAAGTTGTTTGATTAGCTAATGTTGGCCATATAAATGAATATGGTGCTGTTCCTGATGTTGGAGTAGCCGTGACAGTTCCTACACTTGTATTACAAATATCAGGAGTCATGGAAGTAGTTATTGTAGGGATTTCTAATGTAACATAAGTAGTATCGGAAATTGAACCTATAGCATTTGAACAGGCAGTACCTGAAAGGTAATATCCTATAGGACCAGCTTGTGTTTGATTTACATTTAAGACACCATTGTTATAAGGAAAAGTTTGACCAAGAGTATTTACCCACATTGTAGTATTAGATAATGCTGAATTTATAAATATGTAAGGTATTTGATTATTGGTGTAATTATTAGTGTTTGAAGATGAAGTTGGTGTCCATCTTTGACCATCTTGATTGACATTCCATTGTGAGCAATTTCTTCCTGGCACCATTACAGCATTTGTACCTGTTGAATTTTGAATTCCTTCGTAAGCCAAACCATTATTCCATCCAGAACAAATACCTTTATTCCCAATGAAAATTTCAATAACATTAGTAGTTTCATAAAGTACTACACCGGAATATGTGCAAGCGGTCGATCCACAACTAAATCCATCAACACTCTGATATAATACTATAAATTTTCTATTAGGTGCTGTTCCAATTGTTTGGTATTGAATTGCATCTGTTATCCCACTTGGATTAATGTCTTGATAAGCAAGCATTATCGAATTACTTGCACTTGTTAAGGAGCTATTAGGCAGTGTCGTGCCAGTTGTAAATGAATACGGGCAATAAGAATTTGCATTTGAAGAATTAAAAGAAATTAATCCGTTAGAACCAATTACACATTGAGAATATGATGTGCCATAAAAACTAAAGTTAAATCCTATATTTATTAATCCACTCCAAATGTCATCAGATAAAGGAATTGAAGTAGGTGAATTCAAAGTTAAACCTCCTACAATGTTAGCACTTGGATTGCAGTCTGTAATAGTAAGGGGTTGTCCTTGACAAATTGTTTTGTCAGTTCCTAGGCAAGTATTAACAGCAGGTAATTGTGAAAAAGAAATACTTGAAAAAAAGCAAATAATAAAAACGAAATGTAGTTTCATGTAAGAATAATAGTTTATCGTATTATTATTAACGGAAATCTTACTAAAAAGTTGCGTTTAGAGCATTAAAATAAATATTTTTACAATTCCACTAAACCGATATTTTAAATTTAAATATATTAGAAACATATTTCTGTTAATAAAAACCATATTGAATAATGATTAATTTGAATTGTACATTCAATTTTTTTTTACATTTGCCACGTTTATATTAAACTAATAAGACATGTCAAATAAATATCAAGCTCAGATCGATGCATTCATGGAAAAAGTGAAAGCAACTCATGGTCACGAGAAAGAATTCATTCAAGCGGTTCACGAAGTTGCTGAGGCAGTAATTCCTGTAATCGAAGAAACACCTAAGTATAAAGCTGCAAAAATTCTTGATAGAATTGTTGAGCCAGAAAGAACTATTTTATTTAGAGTTCCTTGGTTAGATGACAAAGGTGAAGTTCAAATTAATAGAGGTTACCGTGTTGAGTTTAACTCTGCAATCGGACCATACAAAGGTGGTTTACGTTTCCACCCTTCTGTAAATTTATCTATTTTGAAATTCTTAGGTTTTGAACAAATCTTCAAAAATTCTTTAACTACACTACCAATGGGAGGTGGTAAAGGAGGTTCTGATTTCGATCCAAAAGGAAAATCAGACAATGAAGTAATGAAATTTTGTCAATCTTTTATGACTGAGTTATCTCGTCATATTGGTGCTGATACAGATGTACCTGCAGGTGATATCGGTGTTGGTGGTCGTGAGATTGGTTACATGTTTGGTCAATACAAAAGAATCCGTAACGAATTTACTGGTGTATTAACTGGTAAAGCTCGTAACTGGGGTGGGTCTTTGATTCGTCCAGAAGCTACAGGTTACGGTACTGTATATTTCGCAAAAGAAATGTTAGCTACTAAAGGAGATTCTTTTCAAGGTAAAGTTGTTGCAGTTTCTGGTTCTGGAAATGTTGCTCAATATGCTTGTGAGAAAGCAACTCAATTAGGTGCTAAAGTTGTTACTTTATCCGATTCAGAAGGTTACATCTATGATGAAGCTGGTATCGATGCTGGTAAATTAGCTTTTGTTATGGAATTGAAAAACGAAAAAAGAGGTCGTATTTCGGAGTACGTTGCAAAATATCCTACAGCTAAATTTGTTGCAGGTAAACGTCCATGGGAAGTGAAAGTTGATATCGCATTACCATGTGCTACTCAAAATGAATTAAACGGTGAAGAGGCTAAAGTATTAATCGCAAACGGTGTTATTGCTGTAGCGGAAGGTGCAAATATGCCATCTACTCCAGAAGCAATCGAAGCTTTTGATGCTGCAAGAGTATTATTCTCTCCAGGAAAAGCTTCTAATGCTGGTGGTGTTGCTACTTCAGGTTTAGAAATGTCTCAAAACTCTTTACGTTTGTCTTGGACAGCTGAAGAAGTTGACGGAAAATTACACGGAATTATGGTTTCAATTCACGAAGCTTGTGTGAAATTCGGGAAAAGAGAAGATGGAACAATTGATTACGTAAAAGGTGCAAATATTGCAGGTTTCGTAAAAGTTGCTGATTCAATGATTGATCAAGGTTTAGTATAATCTTAATCTTATTAATATTTTAAAGACTGTCAGAAATGGCAGTCTTTTTTTTATGCTAAATTCAAACTACTAAAAGGATTTGTAGACGAAATAATTTTTTTATATTTGCAGCCTAATAGAAATAAAAAATTACACTATGCTTCATTCGATTAAACCAGGCGTTGCTTCTGGTGATATGGTTCAAGAGATATTTAGATATGCAAAAGAAAAAGGTTTTGCGTTACCAGCTGTAAATGTTACAGGTTCAAGTACTGTGAATGCAGTGTTAGAAACTGCAGCAAAAGTGAATTCACCAGTGATTATTCAATTTTCGAATGGTGGAGCTCATTACAATGCAGGAAAAGGTTTGTCAAATGAAGGTGAAAAAGCTGCGATTGCAGGGGCTATTGCAGGAGCTATTCATGTTCATACTTTAGCTGAAGCTTATGGTGTTCCTGTGATTTTGCATACAGATCATTGTGCTAAGAAATTATTGCCTTGGATTGATGGTTTGTTAGATGCAGGTGAGAAATATTTTACTGAAACAGGAAAACCTTTATATAGTTCTCATATGATAGATTTATCAGAAGAGCCAATCGAAGAGAATATTGAGATTTCTAAAAAGTATTTAGAGCGTATGAGTAAAATCGGTATGACTTTAGAAATTGAATTAGGAATTACAGGTGGTGAAGAAGATGGTGTAGATAATTCTGATGTAGATAGCTCAAAATTATACACACAACCTGAAGAAGTTGCTTATGCATATGAAGAATTGTCAAAAGTAAGTAGCCGTTTTACAATTGCTGCAGCATTTGGTAATGTTCATGGTGTTTATAAACCAGGTAATGTTAAGTTGACTCCAAAGATTTTGAAAAATTCTCAAGAATATGTTCAGAACAAATTTAATACAGCTGCTAATCCAGTAGATTTTGTTTTTCATGGTGGATCTGGTTCAACTTTAGAAGAAATTAGAGAGGCAATTACTTACGGAGTAATCAAAATGAATTTAGATACAGATTTGCAATTTGCTTTTACCGAAGGTGTAAGAGATTATGTTGTGAAAAATGTAGAATATTTAAAAACGCAAATCGGTAATCCTGAAGGTGATGATCAACCGAATAAAAAGTATTATGATCCTCGCAAATGGTTACGTGATGGTGAGTTGACTTTCGTAAAACGTTTAGAGAAAGCATTTCAAGATTTGAATAATATTAACACGCTTTAATTTAGTTTATTATGATAAACGAAAGTAACGAGGAAGATATGAGTTGGTTTAAAAGAAATAAAGAAGGAATTACAACTTCTACAAGTGAGAAGAAAGAAACTCCAGAAGGTATTTGGCAAAAATGTTCTAACTGTAAAACATTATTTACAGTTGAAGATTTAGTAAAAAATGCATATGTATGTGATAGATGTTCTCATCACGAAAAAATTGGATCAGAAGAATATTTTAAAATATTATTTGATAAAGGTGAATACAGAGAAATTAATGCTGAATTAACTTCTGGAGATCCATTGAATTTCGAGGACACAAAAAAATATGTTGATCGTGTTAAAGCAACTCAAAAAGCAACAGGTTTGACAGATGCGATTCGAACAGTTATCGGAAAATTAGATGGTCATGACTTTGTAGTTGCAGCTATGGATTTTTCTTTCATTGGAGGTTCTTTAGGTTCTGTAATGGGAGAAAAAATTGCTAGAGCAATTGACGAGGCTATAAAAATTAAAGCACCATTTATGATTATTTCTAAATCAGGTGGAGCTAGAATGATGGAAGCCGGTTTTTCTTTAATGCAAATGGCAAAAGTTTCTGGAAAATTAGGGCAATTGTCAGAAGCTAAATTACCTTATATTTCATTTTTAACAGATCCAACAACTGGAGGTGTTACTGCTTCTTTTGCTATGTTAGGTGATTTAAATATTGCTGAACCAGATGCATTAATTGCTTTTGCTGGTCCAAGAGTTGTAAGGGAAACAATTGGCAGAGATTTACCAGATGGTTTTCAGACTTCTGAATTTGTTTTAGAACATGGTTTTTTAGATTATATTGTTGAAAGAAATCATTTAAAAGAAACACTTGGTAAGTCGTTGAAATTTTTTAGAAATTAAAATAAATCAAACAAACAAGTTGATTTATTGAAATATTGAGTATATTTGCAACGTCGAAAAGTCGACTACATAAAAATCATTAAAAAATATTGGAATGTATTTAACAACAGAAGTAAAAAAAGAAATCTTCGCTAAACACGGAGGAAACGAAACAAACACAGGTTCATCAGAAGCTCAAATTGCTTTATTTAGCTTTAGAATTAACCATTTAACTGGACATTTGAAAAATAATCGTAAAGATTATGGAACTCAAAGAGCACTTCAGTTATTAGTTGGTAAACGTAGAAGTTTATTAGACTATTTGAAAAGAAATGATATCGAAAGATACCGTGCTATCGTTAAAGAATTAGGCTTACGTCGTTAATTAACGTTAGTTCGATTTATTGAAGAGGGGGCAGTCGAAGTAGTTCGGGTGCCCTTCTTATATTTTTTACCGACCACTCAGGTCATACATTTGAAACAGAGAGAATATGAAATTAGGAATTAAACAATCGATTGTAACAGGAGGGAAAGAAATCTCTGTTGAAACAGGAAAATTGGCAAAACAAGCAGATGGAGCTGTTGTAGTAAGAATGGGTGACACTATGTTA
>CANGHX010000055.1 GCA_947453715.1 Flavobacteriales bacterium
CTTTATCCCCATCTTTGAACTTGGTTCATAAATTGGCCTCAACTGAATATTATTACAAATTTGAAGTTTTCCATTTTTAATACTCAAACTAATTTTCAAAGGTGAATTCGAAGAAATTTCATTATGCTTTATGGCATTTTCAACTAATATTTGTAATGAAAGTGGTGGTATTTTAAATGATAAATCCTCATCGTTCAATTGGATATCAAAGATAATATTCTCACCAAATCTTATTTTCAACAAGAAAAAATAGGATTCCATAAATTTCAATTCTTCTTTCAGTGAAATTAATTCAGTGTTATTATTATCTAATATATACCTATACACTTTTGATAATTGATTAATAAATTCTGCAGCTTTATCTTGATTAGAATAAACTAATGAAGAAAGAACACTTAAATTATTAAATAAAAAATGTGGGTTTAATTGACTTTTCAAATTTTGTAATTGAGCTGAAATAGATTCTGTTTTATATACTTCAATTTCGATTAAAGACTTTTTCCACTGCTTAAAAAATTGAAAACCGATTTCGATTGAAAGAATTATTATCGTTATTAATAAACCAACAGTAATTGAAGTTGTCAAAAACATCGACTGTCGAGCATCAGGGATTTTACAAACAAATGTATTGAATGTAAACATCGATAAATAGATGATAAAAAAACTATATACAAGTGCAACCGAAAATTGAATTACAAATCTTTTTTTAGGTACTTTTTGCCATTCTAATCTTAGATTTAACAAATGATCTAATCTTAAATTACCTTCCCAAATTAGGATGGTTATCAAAGTAGTCATTACTAAATCTAAAACTCGATTTCTACCAGGTCGAGCGCCGAAATCCTTCAATAACAAATCCAATAAATAAGTTATAATTGCTCCTAAAATGAACATCCATATAAAACGCTTCTTACTTCTATTCATTTGTAAATTGTATAATATAAGTTTAAAAAAAACAGAATGATAAAATCATTAAAGTTGTTATAATTTTGCGATCTTTTTTTTTTAGATTATTAAAATTGAACTTTGTAAACAAAATTAGGAAATAAACCAATTTGATAAGCTGTATTAATTTTTCCTGTCAATGGATTATATCTTTGAGCAAAAACATTTTTATGATTTGTAACATTTTGTATATCCAAATATATCGATTGAGAAATTTTTCGTTTTTTACTATTCATTGTAAATCCAACTTTCACATCTAAACGAAAGAAATTAGGATTTCGCATCGAAAAGGCATATTGATCTCCTTTTAACACTTGAAAATTAATCAATTGAGAAGCTGCTAAATCAACCGGAGTGTAATATCTTCCTCCTGCTTGTGTAAACTTAATATCCGTTGTAAAAGAATTACGTTTTTCTTTACCTACTTTAAACTCTTTTCCCGCCAGAACATTATAAACAAATCTCCCATTAAAGCCTGTATTTCTTTCTACACCATCACTTCCTGTATATTTAGATTCATATAAAGAACCTGTTATCAACGTGTAAAAACCTTTGCTATAGAATTTTTCAACCGTTAACTCAACTCCATAATTCCTTCCTGTTCCTGTGTTTTTCAAGTAAGATGTTTCATTTGGAAAAAAACTAGCTCCAGCATTTAACATCGAATATGCACTTGCTGTTTCTGTAACAGGAACATTAAAAATAAATTGGTAATATGTTTCCGCTTTTATTCTCCAATTTTTTACTGGAAATAATTCATATCCAAGTACCAATTGATGACTTTTAGTGAAACCCATGTTTTTATTCGATTGAACATATGTTCCGTCCGTTAAAAGTGTTCTAAAGAAATAAGAGTCTGTTGGTTGCATTTGGCTATGTAATCCATAACCAAAGCTTAAGTTACTTTTTTCATTAACCTGAAATTTCAAACCAACCCTAGGTTCTATTGCTGACGATTTATTTAATACTAAATACTGTGTATGTAAACCAGCATTTAAAGTGAATCGAGTAGATATTGAATACTTAAGATGTGCATATCCTTGTAGCAATGAAGTGTAATCATTAAAATCCCATATTTGTTTCCAATCAGGTGTATAATATTTACTTCTGTAATAAAGATTCAAATTCATTACTTCAGTTAACACACCAACTTTCAAAAATAATTTTGAATTTATTTTCGAATTATATGAACTATTCAACGTATATCTAATTTGAGTCGTTTTATTTTCTAAAATTCTTTTGATTTCGTTTGTTTGTTTATTTATTGAATCTTCATTGTAAACGGATGATGAAAATGTTGCTCCAATAACAGTCTTAAAATAAGATTTTTGATTCACACGGATAAAATGATTGATCCCTACAAGTGCCATATTACTTGTAAAGTAGCTATCTCTAACTGGATTTGCAAATAAATCTGTACTATCAATCTTATCATGTAAAAAATTAATTTTACTTTTCCCTGCTATTCCAAACAATACAAATTTTCCCAATTTTGTATTCCCTCCATTAATTTTAAATGAAATATCTTGATAAAATGGGGTCGCAGTTGTTCCGATTGGAATCCCTACTTTTTGAGCAAATTCAGTGAATGAGTATCTATAAGCTATTAAATAGGAAGAGCCTTTAGACTTTCTTAACGGTCCTTCAGTAACTCCTTCCAAACCAGTCAATACACCTAACTGAAAAGTATGTTCTCGTTTATCTGCATTTCCTTTTCTAAAACCTAAATCAAAAACACCTGCAGTTGCATTTCCATATTCCGAAGGAAAAGCTGAAGTAAAAAAATCTGAATTCTTTAAAACATTTGTATTTAATGCACTTACCGGTCCACCCGTTGTACCAATAGTAGAAAAGTGATTTGGATTCGGAATATTTAATCCTTCTATTCTCCATAACACTCCAACAGGAGAATTTCCTCTTATTACTAAATCATTTCTTGAATCATCTGGAGAACTTACACCCGCAAAATTAGCGGCCATTCTTGAAGGATCAGAACGTCCACCAGCAAATCGATTCACCTCCTCGGTACTAAAAGATCTCGCACTAACAGTTGTCAATTCATTTATTGTTTCATTCTTTTTATTTCCAGAAATTACGACTTCTGAAATTGAATTAATATTTTCTTCTAATGTAATATCAACAACTACTTCTTTACCTACTGTTACGATAATATTGGGTAATGTAACTGATTTATAACCAGCATAATTTGCTTGAATATCATATCTACCTGGTTTAACTCCAGTAATTAGATATTTTCCATCTAAATCGGTTTGTGCATTCATAAGTGTATCTGTCCCAATTACTCGAATAATCGTATTTGGTAAAGTGGTTAATGATTGCTTATCGATCACAGTTCCTTTTATAGACTGAGTCGATTCTTGAGAAAACAATAAAGTTGAAGTAATCAAACTTGATATTGCTAAAAGTAAAGTTGTTAAACGCATTTTGAAATAAAATTTAATACAAAACAAATCTAGAAACATTGTCTGTATTTAATTTGGATAAAGTTGTTGAATTGTTGAATATGAACTATGAATTGTAATTACGGCTTTATGACTCAAATGAAGCAATAAATTCAGTATTAAATAATATTTTTATTAAGTTAGAATGATTTTTAGCTGGCCCTTGAACTGAATAAATAAATGTTTGAGTATTATGATCTTTCATTTGTTTGGTACATTTTGCAACCAAATCACAAGAGATAAAAATATCTTTAAGAGCGTCTTTATTCGTTGTTTTATTATCATCAATTGTAATACGATACGTTTCTACTTTATTTGTTCTTTCAATCTTTTTTTGAATCCAAGTAAAGCTTAATAAAACTAACATCACAATAATTAATGCAGCCAAAGCAAAATCATATTTGCCAATTCCAATCGCCATTCCAATTGCAGCTGAAATCCAAATTGTAGTTGCAGTAGTCAATCCTTTGACGTTCACGCCTTCTCTAAAAATAGCTCCAGCTCCTAAAAATCCAATCCCTGTTACAATATTTGAGGCTACACGACCATCAGCTCCCATAAAGTTTGAAACAATCGTAAACAAAGTTGACCCAACAGTTATCAAGATAACAGTTCTAAATCCAGCTGCTTTGCTTTTATATTCTCTTTCTGCTCCGATAATTGCTCCAAACAAAAGTGCTAGAACTAGTTTTATTATTTCTTCTATTAATATTGGATCTTTCATTGATACTTTTGAATTAATTCTACAATTAATTGATTATTTAAATTAACATTTAATTTGGTTTCAAACAACTGTTGACGTTTAATTTTATCTATTTCAGTTAATTTATAATTTTCTAAATTCAAAATAACTTGTTGATATGTATTGGAATCATTAGCGATTACACAGTACTCTTCAAGATTAGAGCCATTTACCAGATTATAATTTGAAAGAACAATACCATTTGTTTGTAAAGCAGCAATCAATTTTAATTTTATACCTGTGGATTGAGTAGAATATAATACATGAACTGATGCTTTTTCGATTAATGAATTCATTTCAACTTCTTCTGGGGAATCAATTAATTGAATTTCATATTTGATTGAAATCTCTTTCAATTTTTTTGTTGGATTTTTTCCTGCTATTATTAAAGGTAAATTCAAATGATTACTCCAAACATTTTCAATAATCCAACAAGCTGCCTCTTCATTTTCTTCTACACTTAAGTTACCATGAAACAAAGCATAATTAGCTAATTCAGATTGTTGAATTTGTTTTTCTTCAAATGAAGGTTGCAATAATAGAGCATGTTTATTAATATTTTGAAAATAATCCAAATCTGATTTTGTTATACATAAAAGCTGGTTAGCCAATTTTAATCGCACTTCAAATCTTTTTAATTTCTTTGCTTCTAAACTAAAAAACAGTTTTTTAAAACCATTTGATTTTTTCGAAAGTGCATCATAATACTCGTGTTCAATATTATGTGTTCTAACAAATGTCAATCTATCCTTATTAATTAGCTTATTTAAATAACTTGTAGTATGCAACCCTTCAAATAAAATGGGAAAATCATCTTCGTTTAAACGAATGGCTAATTCTTCATTTATTCTTGATTTTACGATAAACGGAATCTTACTAAATAAATCGAAAATTGATTTTTTACGAGAATAATAATAGACTTTTTTACAATATTTTTCTAACTCAACAGCTTCACCTCTTCCGTATTCAAAGCAATGTAAATAAATCTCTATCCCCAATTCATACAGAGACTTTATTCTATAAAAAACATCGATTACACCACCATAATTAGCTGGATATGGAACATCAAATGAAACGATATGTAATTTTATTTTATCCAACTCTCGGGTAAATCTGTTTCAAAATTTCTTTTTCTTTTTCCCAATTTTCAATTTCTCGAGCTATTAAACAGTTTGCTTTTAATTCTGAAAGTAAAAATTCATTGGAAAGAATGAAATTAATCAATTTCGCTAAGTTTTCAGAATTAAAATCCTCAACAATTTTTCCAACATTGTATTTTTCTACAACATTTTTCACCTCATAAATTGATGTTGCAATAATTGGTGTTTCAGTATGAATATAATCGAACACTTTGTTTGGAAGCGAATTTTTGTAATTGATATTCGTCGCTTTATCTAATGTTAAACCTAAATCTGCGTGAAATGTATAATTCATCATTTCCAAATATGGTTTTCTCCCAACAAAAATTACTTTTTGAGTTAATTTATTCGCTTCAACATATTCTTTCAAGAAAGGAATTACATCTCCATCTCCAACAAATAATAGAACGGCATTTTCAATCAATTTCATCGCTTCAACGGCTTCTTCCGCTCCTCTATCGATATTAATTCCTGCACCTTGAAGAATGATAATCTTTTTGTCTAAAGGTAAATTTAATGCTTCTTTAGATTTTAACTTTTCCGGTTTCCAAAGCATTGAAATATTTCTAACAACAAATATTTCTTTCTTGTATTTAAGTTTGTACAATTCTGCTATTGACGAATTAACGGTGTAAATTGTTTCTAAATTGGGGAATATTCGTCCTTCAATCTTTTCCCAAATCCTTTGAACTTTTGGCCTATTGACTAATTCAGGAACTTCAGTAAAATATTCATGAGAATCATATACCAATCGCGTTTTTCTTTTCAGTCTTGAAACACAATAATTTGCTAAAAGTGTATCCAAATCATTTGAAACTAATAATGAATTTCTTTTAAAAAGTAAAAATAAAAACAGCCTAAAATTATATTCTGCATAGAATAATGCTCCTTTATCAAAAAGAAGTTTCATTCGTTTCGTTTTATAAGTTCTTTTATTTAAGGGCAAGCTTGATTTTCTTTTTCTTCCGACTAATAAGACTTCGTAACCTTGTTCTTCTAAAAACAAACAAATTTTATGTACACGCTGATCCGTATATAAATCATTTGTTACAGATACGATTGCTCTATTTTTAGATAACATATTTCAAAAATAAGAAAATCAGACAGAATGTTGATATGTTAAGAAAAACTAAATTTTCTTGGTATTGTTTTTGAAACTTCCTTTTAGCTAAATTTGTACTATGAAATTAATGATTTACATTCTTTCAATTATAACAGTATTTTCAATCAGTTCATGTATTGAAATTATTGATGATTTGACATTGAATTCAGATGGAACTGGTTCTTTTAAATACACTATTAATTTAAGTGCCAGTAAAATAAAAATCAATTCAATTTTAGCGTTGGATAGTTTAGATGGAAAAAAAGTGCCTTCAATTGAAGAAATTAAACAAAAAGTGAATCATTTTAAGTCAAAATTTGAAGCTAAAACTGGTATTTCAAATTTAACAATTGAAAGCAATTATACCGATTATATCTTTAAAATAAAATGTGATTTCACATCTGTATCAGCATTGCAAGACGCTGTTCATCAAGTAATAATTGAAGAAAAATTAGATCATAATATAAAAGAGTTATCTGAAAATTGGATCACTTGGGATGGGCAAAAATTAATTAGAAACATACCCGATTATACAATCAATCGTTCAAAAAACTTAACAGAAAATGAAGTTGAACAATTAAAACAAGGGAAATATACATCTGTCACTCGTTTTGACCGTCCAATTGATAAATTCGTAAATACAAATGCAAAATTAGCCCCGAGTAAATTGGCGATAATGCTTCAAACAAATACCTATTCTTTATTACAAAATATTAATTTATTAGAAAATACAATCTATCTTAGTCCTTTGAAAAAAGATTAGATTTTTAGCTTTAACTTTTCATGAAGAAACACTCAATAATATTAACATCATCATATAAACAACTTCTATTTTCAATAGGATTTGTATTAATTAGTTTTAATGCATTCAACCAATCTTCAGAAGATTTTATTCCAAAAGAAGCTGTAACAGTATTCAGTTTGAATAACATCTCGATCCTTCAAAAAGTCTCAATGGATGAATTAGTTCGTTATGAGTTTATGGAAGAAGTTCAATCTGAATTATTTGATGGGTCTACTTCTGGTAAAACATTGAAAGATTCAGGTATTGATTTTGATTCTAAATTGAATGTATTTTATGGCCGCGGAAAAGACTTTGAAGTATCAGGATTTACATTTGGAATAAAAAGTAAAAAACAGCTATTCTCAACTTTTGATGATTTCGATTTAGTTGAAAGCCCTATTGCTGGAGTTGAATATTATAACTCCTATTTCAATCATCTAATAATAAAAGGCAATGTCGGTGTATTGATTCGAGTTGATCCAACAGATGAAAAAATAAGTAAATACACAGATTCTATTTGGGTTTCAAGAGGTAATACACTTATTATTGAAGATGATGCTTATTTGGGTGAAGAAGAAGTATTAGATGAAAAAGAATTTGAAGGTGATAATTTAGAAGAAGTTCAACAAGATACTGAAGGATTAGAATTCAATGAACCTGAATACCCAGTAGTTGTTGAAGATCCAGGACAAAAAAATTATTCTGAGCTAAGAGATAGTGTACAATTAGTCTTTCAACGTCAATATTTATTTGAGATTTGTGATGAATTATTTTCAAAAAATATAAATCTAAAAACACAAGATGCTAGTTTCGCCCAACAGTTAACACATCAAACTGAAGGGATATTTTACTTAGATAATTCTAGAAACTTCAAAAAAGCTCAAGGTTTCTGGTACTTCCAATCAATGTTTCCGAGCATGTATGAGGAATTTAATGCTTTATACACAGGTAATATCATGCTTGGTGACATCTATTTAAATGAAAACAACATTGAATTAAAATTACAAGCAAATTATGGAGAAGCATTGGGCTCGATTTATCAAAAAATGAACAATGCAAAATTTGATAAAAATGTTTTCAAATACATTCATCAAAATAATTCTGCACACTTTACTTACAATGTCAATTTAAAAGAAGCCTACGAACAAGCTTACAAAATAATTATTCCAATTCTTCAATCAGAGAAAAATGCTAGAGTTTCTTCAACATTATTAACACTTGAATTACTAAATGAATTTGTTGATAAGAATGCACTTTTCGGAACGTATAAAGGAAGTGTTTTCGGAACGTTTAACGGTATTAAAAAAGTTAAAACGACGAAAATTGAATATACCTACGATGAGAATCTGAATTACGAAGAAAAAGAAGTTGAACAAGAAGTTGATATGCCTCTTTTTGCTTTTGGTGTTTCAACAGACCGCAAAGATATTCCGGAATTAATCTTAAATCATATTTCTAGAATTACTTCACAATGCAAAAACTATGGCGATTATTGGAAATTTGATAATGCCATTCTTGAATCTGTTCCACTTTATATGATTAATAAAAATGGATTATTCATCTTTACAAACGATGAAGATTTAGCGAAAAATCACTCAAATGGTTATGGATCTGAAGCTCTTTCTGGAGATATTGCTAAAAAGAATAAGAAAAGTGGTTTTGCATATGCATATATTGATTGGAGTAAAGTTATAGATAAACTTCCTCGGGAAATGTTTTCAGCTGATCAAAATGATCTTTTAGATGCAATGAGAGGGAAAACTGGTGTTATGGAATTGACATCGTCTAAAACGACAATTAAAAATACATCTTTTGATATTACTTATGGATTCAGTGGTCAATATCAAAATTCTGGTAAATATATCCTTGATTTGATAAATAGTATTTATGTCATTTCTAAGTAAAAATTTACGTAGACGAATTAAAATTTTTCTACGTAAAACAACTTTCTTGATAATCCTCGCTACTACTTTAGCAAGTATTCTTTTTTTGAGACCTTATTTTAATGGCTTCTACGAAAAACCTTCATTTGAAGATCGTTTGCCTGAGGCTGATTTTTTAGGTAGATGCTACTTATTAGATGTAGCAAAAGAAACAAGTGAAATGTTATTTTACCACAAAGTACCATTCAGAGATTTATTCTCTTATGAGTTTTTATTAGGTCAAGGTAAAAGTTACGGTTTAAATCTTCAAAAACCCATTTACATTTTTGCGAATGATAACGGAAATTGGGGAGTAATGGTTGAAGTTACTGATAGCAGTAAAGTATTTCAAGGAATACAAAGAATCAGTAAATTTATTGATGTTAAAGACACACTATGGAACGATCAAAAAGTGTATCGTTATGAGAAGGAAAAAGGGTATTTAACATATGATAAAAATTGGCTTTTTCTTTACAAAGGAACTGAATTTTCAAAAAACTACAATCATATACTAAATGCAAGAAAAGGTGAAATGAAACCATGCTGGAAAACATTTTTAAAAGAAAAACATTTTAAAGATGAGAAGTTGGTCATTTACTCAAATTGGAAAAAGCTTCAAAAACAGGGTTTAGAAACTGCTTTATTTGCCCACAATAGTGATTCTTCGAGCTTTAGTTTGTTATCTTATTTTAAGAATAAAAAACCATTAAATATAAAATTGAAAGAACCAGGTATAGAACTTGCCAGTTCAAATTCAGTCAGCAAACAATTAAATATTCATATTGATATTTCAAGATTGAGAAAAGCCTATAACGATCCTATTTATAAATTTTTGGTCAGTTTAGGAAAAAAAATTAGTTTCCCTACGAAAGATTTTTTAGATGCTTGGGAAGGAGATTTATGTTTTACGCAAGGAGGAACAGCAGTTATTCATGAAACTTTTATTGAATCTGTAATGGATGAAGAATTCAATGTTACAGAAGTCAAAAGTGTCAAAGAAGAAAAAATACCCGGCTTTTCGTTACTTTTTTCTGTAAATGACAACTCAACAAATTTGATTAACAAATTATTTGCTAAAGGAATATTAACGAAACATGAAAATCATTTTCAATTTTTAGCTTCACCTCCACTCTCTTTTGTAAAACGTCCAAATTCACTTTTATTCTATTCTGGAGAGAGTTTTCCTAAGCAAGTATTGAATAATAAAAATCATGGAATATGGACACAACGAGGAACTAAGATTGGTTTTGCTATTGATTCCTTAAGTTCTCATGAAATGTTTGGTACAATTCATATACCCATAGATAGAATAATAAGAAGAAATAAATTCTTTTAGTGGATGGATTTTAAATTAAATTTTGAGATTGAAAAATCAAATCGTTTCATAAATCATGAAAATCAACTGTTATTTTTAGGAAGTTGTTTTTCTGATGAGATAAGCGCTAAATTTAATTATAATGGATTCAACACATTATCAAATCCTTTTGGTACAATTTTTCATCCAATAATGCTTAGTCAATTTATTGATTCTTGTATAAATGAAGATTATAATTCTGATCGTATTTTCCAACGAAATGATATTTTTTTAAATTGGGATGCCAGTAGTTTAATTTATGAAATTGATAAAAATAAACTCGAGCAAAAGCTTATAGAAATTAGAACTGATTTCTTTAATCGACTAAAATCAACTCACACATTATTCATCACATTTGGCACTTCTTGGGGTTATCATTTAATTGAAGATAAAGCATTGGTCGCTAATTGCCACAAAATGCCATCAAGTCTTTTTTATAAAGAGCTTTCGAATTTAGATTTGATAGTAACAAAATGGACAAAAACAATTGAACGAATTAAAGTAATAAATCCAAGTATTCAAGTAGTTTTTACAGTAAGTCCCGTTAGACATATTAAAGATGGATTAATTCAAAACAATCAAAGTAAATCTATTCTAATTGAATCAATCAGACAGATAAATCAACTTTCAAAAACTAACTATTTTCCTTCATATGAAATAATGATCGATGAATTAAGAGATTATCGCTTTTATAAATCTGATTTAATTCATCCTACTGAAGAAGCTATAGATTATATTTGGTCAAAGATTCAAGAAACCTATTTTGAAGTTGAAACCATTAAAATAGTAAAAGAAATTAATAGTCTTAAGAAACAAATTTCACATCATTATTTGCACCCGGAATCAAAAGAAAGTCAAGAAAACAAATTAAAGCTGGAATCAAAAATAATTGATTTTGAAAAATCTTACCCTTCAATTATCTTACGATAACACTTCCGCCGTATTGACCTTTCTCTCCTTCTTCAGGATTTTCAAGAATCACTTTCCAAACATACATTGAACCAGATTTTGCTGTTTCATTCGTTTTAGGATCAACACCATTCCATGGCTCATTCGCATCATTTGTTCTGTAAACTTCATTTCCGTTTACATCAAAAACAATCATCGTAAAACGAACATCTCTTTTTGTTAGTGCAAAAGGAATGAATGTGTTTAATTTTGAATTAGAACTCAATGGTTCAAATGCATCAACAGCTAATAAATTGTAATCTTTTGCAATTCTAATTGTTTTTGATTCTTTTGATTTACATCCATTTTGATGTGTAATAACTAAAGTTGCTGTATAATTACCTTTTTTATATAGATGAGCATCTATTTCTTTTGAAGTCGAATTCAATGTTTTTCCATCTATACTCCAAGAATATTCATTACCAAATGATGTTGATTTTAAGACCACTGTTGGTAATTCTTTTTCATTGTATGAATTTTCATTATCAATTATAAAATCAGCAGATTGATTTGCTTTCACATCAAAATTATTCTCCACTATCAATTTATCATTAACAATATGAGCTAAATGATATTCACCATCAATAGTAGGAACAAAATTCAAAGATTTGTTTGATTCAATAATAGTTTGTTTATTATTTGGTGAAATAATAATTAAATTTTCTGAATTTGTATTTTCAATTTTTATTCTTTCATTTAAACAAACATCTTGAATATTAGGAGAATTAAATTTAGAATTAACTGGTCTTAAATTTGGTCCGTTAGAAGTTCCTGTTTTAGAAACTAAACCTAAATTCTGAATTGATTTTTCTGAGTTTAACTGTTGCCCTTCTACTTTTAAATTTTGAGGCTTTTCATTTTGTTCTTTAACAGAATTATTTTCAATTGGCTTATTTTGTATGTTTCGAGTCGCAATACTTGATGAACTCTCTGATATAATCGTAGATTCCTGTTTAGTAAAATGCTTGTTTACAGAAGCCTCATTTAATTTTAATTTCGATGTGTTTTTATTATTCAATAAAAACAATGAAACTGAAATTACTGCAATAATTCCAGCAGCAGCAATATATTTATAATTGAATTTTCTACTTGTAGAATTATCAATAGGCATTGCAGTATCTAATTTTTGACTCAGAGCTTCCCATGCCTTATGATCATAAGGTATTTCAAAGTTTTCTAAGCTTTGCTTTATGTTGTTTTCTAAGCTCATATTTTACCCTCGTAAGTTAGCAAATTTTTGTTCCAATATTTTTTGAAGATTTACCTTCGCTTTTGATAAGTTTGATTTAGAAGTTCCTTCACTTATCCCTAAAATTTCAGCGATTTCTTTGTGTGAATAATCTTCTAATACGTATAGATTGAAAACAGAACGATAAGCTGGAGAAAGCTGTTGAATAGCATCTAATGCAATTTCAGCTTTTAAATCAAAAACTTCCATATCTTCTAGATCTTCCATTAAGTTTTCAGCACCTAATTTAAAATCATTATCGTTATCTGTTAAAAATGGATCTTTTTTAGATTTACGAATGTAGTCTATTGAAGTATTAACAAAAATTCTTCTCACCCAACCTTCGAATGATCCATTATAATCAAACGTTTTTAACTTTTCAAAGACCTTAATAAACCCCTCTTGCAATACTTCCTGTGCTGTATCTCTGTCATTTGTATACCTCATACAAACAGTTAACATTCTTCCATAAAAAAACTTAAACAACTCTTGCTGTGCTTTCCGATCGTTTCGTAAGCACCCTGCGATAATCTCTTTTAGTTTTTCTTTATTTTCCACATTCTTTATATTTGCATGACGCGAACTTTCGAACTCGGTTGCCTCAAAAAAATAATCTATTAACTTTTTATAAATAATTACACACAATTATACAACAAATACTACAAAATGTTTAACTTCGCTTTCGATATTTTGAATTAAAAAATCAAGTAATAAATTAAACACATGAAAGTAACTGTAGTAGGTGCTGGAAACGTTGGAGCAACATGCGCTGATGTTTTAGCTCATAGAGAGATTGCAAACGAAATCGTTTTGCTTGACATTAAAGATGGATTTGCTGAAGGTAAAGCTTTAGATATTTGGCAATCTTCTCCAATTGGTCTTTACGATTCAAGAACTGTTGGTTCAACAAATGATTATTCAAAAACTGCAGATTCTGATGTAGTAGTTATTACTTCTGGATTACCAAGAAAACCAGGAATGTCTCGTGATGATCTTATCGCAACAAATGCTGGTATCGTTAAATCTGTAACAGAAAATATCGTTAAATATTCACCAAATGCTAAAATCATTATTGTTTCTAATCCTTTAGACGTAATGACATATTGTGCATATTTAACTGCTAAAGTTGATTCTAAAAACGTATTTGGAATGGCTGGTGTATTAGACACAGCTCGTTACCGTGCATTTTTAGCAACAGAATTAAACGTATCTCCAAAAGATATTCAAGCAGTATTAATGGGGGGGCATGGTGATACTATGGTTCCACTTCCAAGATATACAACTGTTGCTGGTATTCCTGTAACAGAATTGATTTCTGAAGAAAAATTAAACGAAATCATCGAAAGAACTAAATTTGGTGGTGGTGAAATCGTTAAATTATTAGGAACTTCTGCTTGGTATGCTCCAGGAGCTGCTGCTGCTCAGATGGTTGAAGCTATCGTTAGAGATCAAAAAAGAATTTTCCCAGTTTGTGCTTGGTTAACAGGTGAATACGGATTAAAAGATATTTACTTAGGAGTTCCTGTAGTATTAGGGAAAAATGGTATCGAAAAAATCATTGAATTAGATTTAAATGCTGAAGAAAAAGCATTATTAGATGAGTCTGCAAAAGCTGTTAAAGACGTTATGAATGTTTTAGATGGTATGAACTTAATCAATGCATAATCTTTGATTAAATAATTATAAAGGGGCTTCGGCCCCTTTTTTAGTTTAAAGTAATATCTTTACATGATAAAATTTATAGTTTCTAAATGAATAAACTGGTAAAATACCTTCTTTACTTTTGGATGATTTTTTTCGCAATCGTCTCAATAATGGGTATTACAAGGCATGTTTATTTGAATGGTAAAACTATTAATCAACCAACAAAAGACATTGTTACTTTCTTAGCCACCTTGCCTTCTAACATTATTAACTTTAATAGATTAAACGATTCTCAATTAATTATCAAAGATGAATTCAATCTGAAAAATGGATTTACTTATAATCGAAGAGATATACCTAATGATTATATTCTTATTTCAGTTTGGGACAAAGAAACTGAACAGTCAATTATAAAATTGATAAGTACAAAACATGGAAAAACAGTTTACAAATGGAAAATTAATATCCCGGAAATAAACAATGAATTTAACAAGTACAAAATCAATGGATTAAAAAACAATCTTTCAGTAAAATCGACTAGAATTTTTCATCCTTTTTTACTGAATGACGGTTCAATCATTTTAGATGCTGGAGGACTTTATAAGATTAATAAAAACGGAAAATATGTTTGGAAAAATTCAAAAATAAAACGTCATCATTCTTTAGAAACAATTGATGGGAAATATTTTTGGAGCTGTGGTTATTCAAATTCAAATTTAAAAGCTCAAAATTTTTCGATTAGAGATTATTGTATTTTAAAAATTGATGGAGAAAACGGAAAAGTAGTTTACACTAAACCTATTTTTAATATTTTTCTAGAGAATGGTTACAATCTAGGGCAACTTCTAACTAGTAACGGTTCAGAAGAATCTATTAAAGGCAATATTGATCACTTTCATCTAAACGACATAGAGCCTGTTTTAAAATCTTCAAAACACTGGAAAAAAGGTGATTTGTTCATCTCATTAAGAAACAATAATACTGTCTTTTTATATAGACCATCTACAAATAAAATAATATGGATTCAAGTTGGTCCTTGGCTAAAGCAGCATGATGTAGATATTATCGACGATACTAAAATTGGAGTTTTTGGAAATGATGTTTTAGATGGGGATTTTAAAAGTAAAGAAAATGTGTTTATTAATAAAACCAACCATCACTACATTTATGATTTTGAAACAAAAAAAATAACAACACCATTTAATCCACTTTTTAATAAATCGAATATAAAAACAATACTAGAAGGTCGATCTAAAATAATAAAAAATAAAGGGATATTTATTGAAGAAACTTGTAGAGGTAGACTTTTATTTGGTGATCAAAAAAGTTTGATTTGGACCTATATCGACAAAGTAGACAAAGATCATCTAAGTATCTTTAGTTGGTCAAGGTATATCACTGAAAAGGAATTTAGTAAATTTACATTTTTGAAACACGAATAATATGCAAAATTTACTTTTATATATTGGTCCAGGAATGGGAACAGGCACAGCAGCAGTTATCATTGGTATTTTGTCTTCTTTTGTAATTTCCATGATTGCTATTCTATGGTTTCCAATA
>CANGHX010000056.1 GCA_947453715.1 Flavobacteriales bacterium
GAGAAATATTTTGATCAAGTGATTGAAATTAATCTTTCTGAATTAGAACCACAAATCAATGGTCCATTTACTCCAGATAGAGGAACTCCAGTTTCTAAAATGAGAGCTGAAGCTACTGCTAATGAATGGCCAATGAAAATTGAATGGGGGTTAATTGGATCTTGCACAAATTCTTCTTACGAAGATATGTCTAGAGCTGCTTCAATCGCTAAACAAGCGATAGAAAAAGGTTTATTACCTAAAGCAGAATTTGGTATCAATCCAGGTTCCGAGCAAGTTAGATATACAATTGAAAGAGATGGTATTATAGATACTTTCGAAAAAATTGGAACAAAAGTATTTACAAATGCTTGTGGTCCATGTATTGGACAATGGGATAGAGCAGGAGCAGAGAAACAAGAGAAAAACTCTATTATTCACTCTTTTAACCGTAACTTCTCTAAAAGAGCAGATGGTAATCCAAATACACATGCTTTCGTAGCTTCTCCAGAAATCGTTGCAGCAATTGCTATCGCAGGAGATTTAGGTTTTAATCCATTAACAGATACATTAACAAACGATAAAGGTGAACAAGTAAAATTAGATCCACCAACTGGATGGGAATTGCCTCCAAAAGGATTTGATGTTGAAGATCCGTTGTATCAAGCGCCTGCAGAAGATGGTTCTTCTGTTGAAATCGCTGTTGCTGCAGATTCTTCACGTTTACAGTTGTTAGAGTCTTTTGATGTTTGGAATGGTGAAAATATTACCGATGCAAAATTATTAATCAAAGTTGACGGAAAATGTACAACTGATCATATTTCTATGGCTGGTCCATGGTTGAAATATAGAGGTCACTTGGATAATATTTCTAACAACATGTTAATTGGTGCTGTTAATGCTTTCAATGGAAAAGCAAATGAAGTTAAAAATCAATTGACAGGAGTTTATGGTGAAGTGCCAGCAGTACAAAGAGCTTATAAAGCTGCAGGTGTTCCTTCAGTTGTAATTGGTGATCATAACTATGGTGAAGGTTCTTCAAGAGAGCATGCAGCTATGGAGCCAAGACATTTAGGTGTTAAAGCTGTAATCGTAAAATCTTTTGCACGTATTCACGAAACAAACTTGAAAAAACAAGGTATGCTAGGATTAACTTTTGCAAATGAATCTGATTATGCAAAAATTCTTGAAAACGATGTGTTTAACTTTATTGATTTGAAAGAGTTTACTCCTGGAAAACCATTGACTTTAGAAATTGTTCATGAAAATGGTTCAAAAGAAAATATTCTTTTAAATCATACTTACAATGCTCAACAAATTGAATGGTATAAAGCTGGTTCAGCATTAAATTTGATTAAGTTACAAGAAGCTTAATTATTAATTAACTATTTTATTAATAAAAAAGGTGTTGATTATCAATACCTTTTTTAATTTTTTATTTTAAAACTTAATTATCAAAAATGAAAAAACGTTTCTTTTTAATATTGTGTTCTTTGTTTATTTTTTTATCGTTCAAATCAAATGCACAAATAAATACAAAAGGTGCAATTTTTGCGGATGTTTATTATGGTTACGGAAGTATTGGTAATTCGTCTTTTCAAACTTATCAATCAGAAAGTTTTGTTTCCTTAGATTATCAGGATATAAAAAATCATTCATTAGGAATTGTAGGAATAAGAGGTGAATATTTATTAACCGAAAAAATTGGATTAGGTTTTGATGTTGGATATACTTCAGCAGATGTCACAGGGAGAAAGATAGGTTCAAGTTCTGTTTACAATCCTACAACGACAAACTACGATTATTTTAATTATAGTTATAGTTACAAAAGACTAACAACAAAATTTTCAGGTATTTTAACTTTCAATCTTCATTTTTTAGAAAGTGATGAGTTTGATTTATATTTATCTGCTGGAATAGGATATGGTAATAGAGTTAAAAAACAAATTACCGATGACCCTTATCCAAGTGTTCCCGATTTTTATTATACTTTGCCTATTACGGCAAAGGTTGGAATGGGATTTAGATATTTTTTCAACCAAAATTTTGGTTTTAATATAGCTACAAGTTTAGGTGTAGGCGGAACTATAAATGGGGGGGTAACATATAAGATAAAATAATCAAAGTTGATACAAAATAAAAAAGATGCAAATCATTTCGATTTGCATCTTTTTTTTATATTTCTACTCCAACAGGACAATGATCTGAACCATGAATCTCATTTAGTATAAATGCATCTTTTAATTTTGAAGTTAAACTCTCTGAAATTAAAAAATAATCAATACGCCAGCCAACATTCTTTTCTCTAGCTCCACCTCTATAACTCCACCAAGAGTATTTTATTTCATCTCCATTTTTCAATCTGAATGAGTCTAAAATCCCATTAGATGTGAAAGCGTCCATTCCATCAATTTCTTCTTGCATGTAGCCAGCAGCTTTGTTGTAGTTTTGCTTAGGTCGTGCAAGATCAATTGCTTTATGTGCAACATTAAAGTCTCCACAAACAATAACAGGCTTCGTTTTTTCTAATCCTTTTAAATAGGTTAAAAATTGTTGATCCCAAGATTGTCTATATTCTAATCTTAATAGTTCACTTCCAGAATTAGGGACATAAACTGTGATTAAGAAGAAATCAGCATATTCAGCACAAATAATTCGACCTTCTTTGTCATGTTCTTCAACACCCATATCGTAAGTTACATTCAATGGATTTTCTTTGGTAATTATAGCAGTGCCTGAATAACCTTTTCGTTCTGCCTCATTCGCAAAAATATAATATTCATTTAATTCCGCGACAGCTTCTTTAACTTGTTCAACTGAAGCTTTAGTTTCTTGAAGACAAATAATGTCTGCATTGATGTTTTTCATGTCAGAAATAAAGTCTTTTTTAGTTATTGCCCTTATTCCATTTACATTAAAAGAGATGATTTTCATTTTTACAATAATTTTGATTTATTATTTTTTATAAAGTTTTTCATATTGAGTTATATACTCTTGGACAGTAATTTTACGCATTAGTTCACCAATTAATTCAAAAGGTATTTGGTCCATTTTTTTTAATCTGATACAGCTTTTTCCCATATCCAATTTTGATTTACAGTGTTTAGGATATTCTTCACAAAACCATTTTAAAAGATTATCATCTCCGTAAATTCCCATGTGGTAGATTGCAATAAAGTTCTTTTGTGAGGCAATATTTACAAATGGAAGTGGTAATTCGGGTGAACAATTATATCCAGCTGGATAGAGTGAATGCGGAATAACATATCCAATCATGCCATAACTCATCTCTTCAGAAAATCCTTCAGGTATATTTTCTAAAATCACATTCCTTAATCGATTAATTGCTATTTGCCGATCTTCAGGAAGATTTGAAATGTATTCTGAAACTGTTTTACTTTTTGTTTTCATATTTTACAATTCTAATTTCATGATATAATCTTCCATCAAAAATCCATTACCAATATCAAAATCTTCTTCTCTGTCGATTGTGAAATTCATTTTTTTGTAAAAATCAACGGCTTTGTTTTTTTTATTGACATTTAGAATGAATGTTGATTGTTCGAATTCATTTCTAAAAAATGGAATTGTAAATTCAAGTAATTTTTTACCAATTCCTTTTCCTTGAGCAGTAGGAAGAACATAAATTTTTTGCAATTTAGCAATCCCTTGATCAAAGTGATTTGGTTCAATGGCAATAAATCCTAAATCTTCGTTATTTTCGTTAAATACAAAGAAAAAATGTCCATTTTCAGCTTGTTCAGAAAGGGTATCAAGGTTATACATCCATTCAAGCATATATTTTATCTGCTCCTCTGAAATGATTCCTTTATATGAAGTTGGCCATGTTGCATGTGCAATTTCTTGAATTCGAAATACTTCATTCGGACTTATTTTTTCAATTTTCATTTGTTCTTTTCTTAAAACTTCAATAAAAATAATCTATAATAGATAATTACAACAAAAAAATAGCGGTTTCATTAAAAAATGTCCATAGAAATTTGTTAAAATTCAAATAATATCGATTATTCTGACTTTCTTTGTAAGTATGCATTATGCTATAATTGATATTGAAACAACTGGTGGTAATCCCAAAAGCTCTAAAATTACTGAGATAGCCATTTATAAATCGAATGGTATTGAAATCATCGATCAGTTTGTTTCGTTAGTTAATCCAGAAATGAATATTCCCGATTTTATCGTGAACTTAACTGGGATTAGCAATTCAATGGTTCAAACAGCTCCTAAATTCTATGAAATAGCAAAAGAGATTATCGAGTTTACTGAAGATTGTGTTTTTGTAGCTCACAATGTTGCTTTTGATTATACGGTTATTCGATATGAGTTTAAAAACTTAGGCTATGATTATAGAAGACAACATTTATGTACCGTAAGAGCTTCTCGTTTTATTTTACCAGATTTAGCTTCTTATAGTTTAGGCAAATTAACTCGTAATTTAGGTATAGAATTAATAGGTCGACATCGTGCTGGAGGAGATGCGTTTGCAACTGCAAAACTTTTTGCTTTGTTATTTGAAAAAGATCCTAAAAATTTAGCCACATTCATTCAAGAAGATGTTAATCCTCAAATTTTTCATCCCAATTTTGATGCAAATGAGTTGGATGAAATTCCTGAAAAGACAGGGGTTTATAAATTTTACAATGAGGTTAATAAAATAATTTACATAGGTAAAAGTAAGCAGATTCGAAAACGTGTAAATCAGCATTTAAAAAACACAAAAACTAAAAAAGGACTTCAATTAATTAAAGAAATTACAAGGGTTGAGTTTGAACTAACTGGTTCAGAACTAATTGCTTTATTGTTAGAGTCGAGTTTAGTGAAACAACATCAGCCTATTTTTAATGCACGTTTGAAGAGAAGTAAATTTCCTTTTGGAATATTTCATTACACTGACGAATCGGATTACATACGTTTTTTTATTGGTGTAATAAGTAAAACTAAGGGTGAACCGATTATTAGTTTTGCAACAAAAAAAGAAGCGGTAGATTCATTGTTTAACTTAGTCGAACAATATCAACTTTGCCAAAAATTATGTGATTTATATCCTACAAATGGTGCTTGTTTTCAACATTCAATTCATAAATGTTTTGGAGCCTGTATTAAAGAGGAATTATTTGTGACATACAACGAACGTTGTAATCAATTAATTAAAGAAGCGACTTTTGATCAAGAAAATTTTTACATTATCGAAGGAGGTAGACAAAAGGGAGAGAAGAGTTTAATCTTAGTCGAAAATGGTGAGTTTGTAGGTTTTGGATATGGTCCTTTTCATTTTCAATTTACACCCGTTGAAAAATGGAAAAAATTAATTAATTTCTATCAATCAAACAAAGATACTCGAACAATATTAAAATCTTATATTAAGAAAAATCCAGAACTTATGATAGTTCCGTTTCAAAAATAGAAGCTAATTGTTTGTTCAAAAACGAATTAGCTTCTATGAAATAGAATATCAAGGGAATTTTGGGAATTGTTGAAAGTTTGGTTGTCTTTTTTCTAAGAAAGCATGTTTGCCTTCTTGTGCTTCTTGAGTTAAATAATACATCAAAGTTGCATCACCTGCTAATTCCATAATACCATGTTGACCATCTAATTCGGCATTTAAACCTCTTTTGATCATTCTGATAGCTAATGGACTTCTTAACATAATAGTACGACACCATTCTACAGTTGTATCTTCTAGTTGCTCAAAAGGAACGACTTTATTTACCATACCCATTTTTTCTGCCTCAACAGCGCTGTATTGATTACAAGTAAACCAAATTTCTCTTGCTTTTTTCTGGCCAACACATCTTGCTAAATAAGAAGATCCAAATCCACCATCAAAACTTCCTACTTTTGGTCCAGTTTGTCCAAAAATAGCGTTTTCAGATGCGATTGTTAAATCACAAACAACATGTAATACATGTCCACCGCCAATAGCATAACCATTAACCATAGCAATTACTGGTTTGGGCATTGAACGAATTGCTTTATGTAAATCTAAAACATTTAATCTCGGAACTCCATTTTCAGAAATGTAGCCACCAATTCCTTTTACATTTTGATCACCTCCAGAACAAAATGCTTTATCTCCTGCACCAGTTAGTACGATAACACTGATATCATTTCTTTCACGACAAATATTCATCGCGTCCAACATATCCATATTGGTTTCCGGTCTGAATGCATTGTAAACTCTAGGTCTATTAATAGTGATTTTAGCAATTCCTTCAAAGAAATCAAATTTAATATCTGTATATTCTTTAATTGTTGTCCAATTATATTTTGACATAATTTTTCTTTTTTGGTAAAATTAATAAAAGCAAATAAAATATAGTTAATAATTTGTTGATTGTATAATATTCTTTAATTACCGGTTGGTGTGTACATTGTCACCCCATTGTTTTCATATTCTTCTATCATAGTCGAAAGCAATAATTTAGCATCAACTAAAAGTGAATCAGCATTTCCTACTTTGACTTTTTTCAATACTCCTTTAGATTCAAATAATGGAATTAATCCATCGCATTTTCGTTTTTTTGATTGTTCAGGGTTATGAACTTTTGTTGTCATTGTATTTATTGAACCATCTTCAAATTTTACTTTGACAGTAAATTCTTCTGAATAATAAACAGGGTATTTAAAATTTTCGATTGCATCTTCCAACGTATGAAGATTTGTTCCAGCATTATCGAAGGTTACACCAAGATATAAAATTTTACCGCCCTTTTCAGAAATTCTATAGTAAGGACTATTTTTATTATATGGTGTGTTATTACCAAAGTGGTCGCCTACAAAATATTCTTTATCTGGTCCTACACAAGATACAGGTTCCGTGGGATGTGCGCTTCGCTTTGAAGTAGGTAATAATCTGAAATATTCTGAAATACTTCCTAATTTAGATTTGTCGTTTAATACATCAAATTGCTCTAATTCTTTGATGTAATCTAATTGAAAACTTGCGTTTGGTGAATTAGGCATTAAAATATTACCCTCTGATCCAATAACATCAATTAATGCTTCAACAACATCTTTTGCACCATTTTCGATAAAACCAATTTTCGATAAACTTGCGTGTACTAACAATGTATCACCTTCTTGAATTCCAATACTTTTAAATTGATGAATTAAATCATTTTTAGTGATTTTTATACCACTTTCTTTTTGCTTTTGTAAAAATTGATTCTTTTTTGCTTTTTTATATTGTCGATATTTCTCTAATAAAAAAGAAGGTATAAGTTGACGAATTATATTTCGCATTTATTTCTATTGTGATACAAATGAATAATAAATTTTGCCACTTTGATTTTCTGGTGCACTTCCAGAATAATCAAATCTTGACATTTTAGCATATTTTATTCCTTGATCAATCATGCACTCATTTGCATTTTTACTTGCTGAAGGGTCGTATTCTGCTAAAATTACATTTCCATTTTTGTTTACTTTAATTCTAATTACTACTGTTCCGTTTGCTCCAATACCACAAGTGTATCCTGGGTTTCTTACGTTCCAGGAATTATTTTGATGTGGAAATCTGCCAGACAAATCATAACTAACGAGAGTTTGACCATCGTATTTATTATTGCTGCCAGAACTAGAATTTGGATTTTGTGATGTGCTTTTTTTAGCAGGTTTATCAGATTGTAAATTTTTGGTTCTTTCTTCTATTAATTTTCTAACTTCAGTATTGTACTGGCTGCTTCGAGCTTCTTCTTGAAACTGTCTTTGTGCATCTAGTGCAGCTTTTTCTCCATCAAACGACTCTTTTGAATGAGGAGAGCTCCAATCATCATTTGAAGATTTTCTTCTATCATTTATATCTGTAACTGTGTTTTTTATGTTCTGAGGATTTGACATTGATTGAATATCAATGTTTTCAGATGGGATTTCTAATAGATCTTCTGGTTTAGCCATTGAAATCTCTTCATTATAAGGATTCAATTCAGATTCTTTAGAAATGGATTCAACTTGTAAAAAAATAAAAATACCAATGTACACAGCAACTGCTGTTGTTATTGCAAATAATATTCTATCAGAAAAACTATTCATTTGTGTTTTTTGGCACTATAATTTTATTTTCAGGTAGATATAAATAATTGACTTCTCCTGATTTTGTTAAAAGTAATAATTCTTTATTTAAAATTCTAATTTGTTGATATTCTACAGGTACGATTTCTTCACCACTTACTTTATAAACTCCAGAGTTAGGTCCCCTAGAAACGATTACTCGTTCATTATCCAACGCTTTAACCTCTGTGAAATTTAGAGGTACAGTAACAGTTCCCTTTGAGTCAATTAATCCAAATAAGGTCATTTTTTCAACTATTGCAAACCCATTTTTAAAACTTTCCGCAGATTCAAATTGTGGTTGAATTAGAATGTTGTTTGACATATCAATAAATCCCCAACCTTTCCCTTTTGTAAATGCCATAAGTGGAGAAAATGAACCTAACTGATTATAAGTTGCTGGAATAATAAGTTTACCGAATTGTTCGATGACGCCATATTTCCCATTGATTTTCACAACAGCATAGGAACCTTTAAATTGACTTAATTCTATTGCATTTGGATAATCATCGAATTTAAAATCTAAAACTAATTGACCTTTCCCATCGATGTATCCGATTTTTCCATTTTTAATTACGATTGCCCGATCATTTACTAGGTTTCCAATTTTATCAAATTTTGCAGAGTCAACAATTTGACAATTTCGTTTCATTAATCCAAATTTCTCATTTTCTTCAAATACTAATAATGTATCATTGAAAAAATGAATGTTTGAATATGCAGGAGGTACAATGAAACTACCGTACGTATCTATATATCCTTGATTTTCTCCTGATTGTACTTTTGCTATGCCTTTAGAAAAAGCAAAAGCTTCATTAAATTTCGGTTCAATTCTTTGAGCTCCAATTTTGTCATAATAACCATAAAGACTATCTTTTTGAGCATAGATGTATCCTTCTGAAAATGCGCCAATATCTTTGAATGCTAGATCAAAAATAATTTGACCCGAACGATCAATAATTCCTACTTTATCATCTTTTTGGATGATTGCTCGACCATCTTCAAAATCAGCACCTGAATCATAATTGAAAGGGATTACTACATTATTTCCTTTGTCTATATAGCCATATTTACCATTTTTTACCGCATAAGCCAATCCTTCTTGAAAAAATCCTAGTGACTCATATTGTGGTTTTATTACGGTATTTCCATCGTAATCTATATAACCATATAAAGAATTTGATTTGAAAGGTAGGAGTTTTAATTTTGAGAGTTTTAGATCAGTTTCTAAATTCTCTTTGTAAGGATAATCAGGGAAATCTTTTTCAAATTGCAGAATTCGAGCATCAGAATAATCATACATATAAATTTGATACAATTTTTTCCATGCATTCCCAACATTTCTGTTAGTGTTGTATGTTTTAATAAATGCATTGTAGTCAGCAATAGAGTTACCAATTGTAGATAATTCATAAATTCTATCTTCAGCTTCTTTAATGTGAGGATTTTCCGGATGTAATTTAATAAATGATAAGTAAGAAGTTAATGTTCCCGAAATTGTTTGTTCTCGATATTGAGAGAGAAAATATAACTTTTGAGCATCATTAAAAAATTCACTCGATGGATAAGTATCTAAAAACACCTTATAAGCTGAAGATGTATTTACTGTAATTGAATTATGCAAAGCAATTGAATCTCGATTATGAATTGCAAAGAATCGTTCATTTGACCATTCATGTTGTGATATAAATTTATCGTATTCAGGGATTGTATTTTGTTTGAGAACTATTTCATATGCAGCTTTACTAATGTTACTTCGCAAGTCAATAATATTAAGATAATCGAAACTGTATTTTTTTAACTTTTCCTTATCTTTTTCATCCATTTTTGAATAATTGGATTCGGATAAACAAATGTATTTATAAGCAGAATCTAGTGAATGAAAGGGGTTGTCGTTTTTGAAATAAATTGTTGCAAGTCCAAATGAAGCAGGCGAATTGTGTTTTTTTAAATTAGAATAAAAAATTTCTTTTGCTTCAAAATAGTTGAATGAATTCAATGCTTTAAATCCCTTCTCAATATTAGATGCTAAAGTGTTAAAACATGAGAGTAATAAAGTTATTATAACAATATATGTTGATTTTGAAATCATTTTCTACGTCTTTGTTTTTCTTTTATAAGAAACGTTAAAAGGTTTGTTTATGTTACATTTAAAATGTGAAAAATACTAAAATCATAAAATAAAAAAGCCCCCAAATTGGAGGCTAGTATTTTTAATCACATTAAAATTATTTTTTGATGTGACGAGCGTAACGATTTTGGAATTTATCAATTCTACCTGCAGTATCTACGAATTGAACAATACCTGTGAAGAATGGATGAGATTTGTGAGAGATATCTAATTTCACTAATGGGTATTCATTTCCATCTTCCCATGCAATTGTATCACTTGTTGTAGCACAAGAAGGACAAATAAATGCATAGTCATTAGACATATCTTTAAATACAACTAATCTGTAATCTTCTGGGTGTATTCCTGCTTTCATTTTAAATATTTTAATTTTACTGTGTTCGTTCTTTTAAAATCGGAATGCAAATTTATAATAAAGATTTTAATTTACATCATTTTTTTTACGAAATTAAAATAAACTTTCATCAAATTCGTTATTTTTGATGAATTATGACATTTAAAAACGTGAAAAAACAGCTTTTTGTATACCTTATTCTTTTTGTTGGAATATTTATTTCTACAACTTCATGTAAGAAGATGAAAGGTTTTTCAAATGATAACTTGAATTTTTCACTTGTTACTGTTGTTTTTGATACGGTTTTTACAACAATTGGTTCTGCCACAAAACAATTTAAAATATATAATCCTTCAAATAAATCAGTCAAAATTGAAAGTATTGAATTAATGGGAGGTGAAAACTCCCCATTTAAAATTAATATTGATGGTTTGACGGGGACTTCTATGTCAGATATTACCTTGGAAGCAAAAGACAGTTTATTTGCTTTTGTTATGGTAACATTGAAAGTAAATAATGCTACAAACCCGATGGTTATTGAAGATTCTATTCGTTTTAGAACCAATGGGAAAGATCAATATATTCAACTTGCAGTTTGGGGTCAAGATATGTATTATCATTACACCAATTTTGATAAAGGGATTTATGATTTTAATAACGATATTACTTGGCCAAATGATAAACCTCATTTAATTTATGGAGCTGCTATTGTTGATTCTGCAAAATTTTTGACAATTCAGCAGGATACAAAAGTTTTTCTTCATAAGAATTCTTACTTATTTGTTTATAAAGGAAAATTAGATATTCAGGGAGCTAAAGACCATGAAGTAGAATTTAGAGGAGATCGTTTAGAAAGCGATTTTAATGATTTATCGGGTCAATACTATGGCATCTATTTTCATGAAGCACAAACATCGACAATTAATTATGCAACGATTCACAATGGAACAGCAGGAATTCATTTGTATTCAGAAGATATTTCAAATCCCGGTTATACTTTGACAGTGACAAATACAAAGATCTATAATCACTCTTCTTATGGAATTTGGATTTATGCCGGGGCAAAAGTGAAAGCGGAGAATTGTTTAATTGCTCAAAACGGAGCACATGCTTTATTTGTGTTGGGTGGTGGTAAATTTAATTTCAATTATTGTGATATCTTAGGATATGGAACACAGGCAAATTCAACACCAGCTTTAGCAATTCGAAATTATTATGATGAAAATAATACTACAATTATTCGCTATCTTCAAGAAGGAACATTAAGAAATTGTGTAATGTATGGAAATCAAGCATCTGAAATTGCATTTGATACTTTGAATCCAAACAATGATCCAATGTTAATTTCTTTAGACTTTAAAAATTGCTTGATAAAAAGAAGTTCAGTTGGAACAGATAATTTTTATAACTCAGGTATTATTTGGAACCAGGATCCACAATTTGTTGATGTTTCGATAAATAATTTTCACTTCTACTCAACCTCACCATTAAACAATTCTGGTGCAGTTAATTCAGTTAATACAGACTTAGAAGGTAATAACAGGTCTTTTTCAACTCCCGATATTGGATGCTTCGAAAACTAAAGAAAACTAAAGAAATTGTGGGAGATCTTAATAATGAATGTAGAGTCATTTGGTTTACAGGATTATCTGGTGCTGGGAAAACAACACTTGTGACAGAATATCAAAAATATCTAATTTCTAAAAATATTAATTCCCGCATACTTGATGGTGATGAATTGAGAAAAGGGTTGAATAGTGGATTGGGTTTTACAGATAATGATCGAAAAGAAAATATTCGAAGGGCTGCTGAAGTAGCAAAATTATTTTCAGAGTCGAATTTTATCGTTCTATGCTCTTTTATTACTCCTAAAAATGATATGAGAGATTTGGCAAGATCAATAGTAGGTGATAAAAATTATTTTGAGATATTTGTTGAGTGCAGTCTAGAAGAATGTGAGCGACGCGATGTTAAAGGATTATACAAAAAAGTGAGAGATGCAAAAATCACCGATTTCACAGGGATAAGTTCTGATTTTGAAATCCCTAAATCCCCAAATCTTGTAATAAATACAGAAAAAAATGACCTCCAAACTTGCATTAAAATATTAAAAAAATCAATTAGGATTTATTGATTTAATTTTTTCATAAAGGTTCATACATTCTTTAAAGAGTTTTAATCCGTCACTGTCTAAATCAGAACTCATTTTTTCTTTTAAAATAAAAGGTTCTATTTTTTGAAATTGAAATTTGAGATTTATTTTTTCTTTTATTTCGAATAATGTTTCCAACGGTTTTTGACAAAGGTTTTCATAATTGACAAAAATAAATTCGTTTTTTAGTGGATGGTTTAGTATAAACGTATAGTAATTGAACCAAGTTTTTAGCCAATAATTTATTTCTTGCTTTGAAAAATGATTTAACTCCTCTTGAACGAGGGGGGGGAAATCAAACGGTTTTTGATTTAGTCCAAATTCATAATGACCAATCCAATTCATGTATTTTAAAATAAATGGGTTTTGATGCTGCAATGAGCAAAAATGTTTATGCTGATTAAGCAAAGATTGAGCATGTTCAAGTGGTGACCTGAATGGTACAATAATATGACAATTTCTAAATTGCTCTTTAAGGGAATTGATTCTAAGTATTGAATTATTATTTTTCGATAAATATCTTAGAGGTTGATTTGTATAATTATTTAAACAAATTAATTCTGTAAATTCTTTAAATTTTGAAAGTACTTCTTGTGAAATAGTATTGATTTTTAAACAGTCATCTTTAATATATTCATTATTTAAAAATACTTTCCAAAAAACTTCGTCCATTGCTTCAGGACTATGATTATTGATGAAGATTTGATCTCCGTGCGCACGTTCTCTTAATGCTGTTTGTTTAGTGTTTCCTTTTAATTTTTGCCATAAATTCGGAGCCAGTATGAATGGCATATCTGAATAGGTTAAAGTTGCAAATTCTTTAGTTTCAAATAAGTGATTTAATAATGCTGTGGTGCCACTTCTAGCTAAACCTGAAATGAAAACAGGAGTGTTTTCTACTTTTTCATTGATTTTTTTTGAAGAATAGAATACGCTTCGATTGATTTCGAATGATAATTCAGAAATAGTTCTAGATCCCAAGCTGATTGCATGAAAAAAGCGATTTAATCTATTGTAATCTTCTTGAATCATATTTATTTAATATTAAAAGTAATATTACAAAAGAAAATGTTGAAAAGAGTATACCATCCCATTTAACTAAAATTTGTGCATAATTTGTTTTTTGGCAGTAGTCAACGATAAAAAATAATGAAATTGGAATGAAAATTAATGAAAATTTCATCAATAAAAGGATTGAATAATTAAATAATTTTCTTGAGTTTCTAAGTAATATTTTTTGTTTTTCGTCGTCTGTAAAAGAATTATTTTTTAATATTGAAAATGAATCTTTCTGTAACGTATAAATTTGAATAATTATTGATTTAATATTTAATATTTTAAACAATAGGGATGATAATGCTGATAGTAAAATAAGAATCAGATAAATCATTTGATTTTACTTTTTGGCTTAAAATAACGGATTAACTTCTTTATTGGAAACCATAGAATAGCAATCATGGAAATTACAAAAGAAGACAAAATACCAATGATAACTGCTGCTGTGCCTGTTCCCATTCCTGGACCAATATATAAAAGTAAATTTTGCATATTATTTATTTTTCAAAAATGTAAATTTACTAAATTCTTCTTCAGTGATATATCTTGACCAGCTAAACATACTTAGATGTTCATTATCGATTTTTTCAATGTAGGTCCATATTAGTCCTTTTTCATTGCCAAATAGTAATCTTCCTTTTGTTGTTTCTTCTATAAAAATATTTCCATTTTTCAACGTTAAAGAGTGACCTTCTATGATTGTTTTAATTTTAGCAGATTTAAAAATTTTTGAGTAACTCGAAATGGTATTGTTTTTTTCAAAATCATAAATACAATGATTATTCGTTTGATTTAAAAAAGTTTTGTTTGGATTATCAAATTTCCCATCAATAATATCATTATTGAAAAGTCCAATTTTACATGAATCTAAAATTGTAATGTCGTGCTGTTTTAGCCAAGGTCCTATTTTTTTCCAGATGATTTTATTTGTTGAAGGTCTAAATAATAAAATCATATTTTTATTTCTTAGACTTATAAAAACATCACCTTTTTTCCAGTATTTTGAATCAAATAAAACAGGTTGAATATCATTTAGATGAAAGTAGTCTATATACTTATGATTATTTTCTAAATCAGTATTGATTAATATTTCGCCTAAATTATATCCATTTTGGATTAAAATTTCAAAAATAGATTTGTTATATATTATTTTGCCTGTTTTAATATTAATTTTAGTAATACAATCGTCTTTAATATGGTATTTATTTGCTAGAGACAAATTATTATTTTGAGTGCATACCCAAAATTCATTTTCTTGATATTTTTCGATTGAATGGTGTGCTTTAAAATTTGGAAAACCCCATAAAGTTTTAGAATTTTTGTCTACTTTATTAAGCCCTCCACCAATAAATAAAAGGTCTCCATTGTTAAATAAATATGGATGGAAAATCCTTGTTGATAAGTTGTTTTGATAATTCTTTTTATCGTTTGTAAAATATCTATTATAATTTTGATTTAAATCATTGACATTAATTTTCCATTTATAAAGTATTTTGCCAGTTTTTATACTCAACAATTTTACAATAGATTGATTTTCATTTTTATCCCAAACAGATATTAAAAGATAGTCATTTGGAATATTTATTTTTTTATTATAGGTAAATCCATTTTTTAAATCAAACTCATTTTTAACCAAAAACTGACATTCATTCAAATCTTTAAAATGATATAGATTTGAAGGTAAGCTTGCTAAAAATGTAACAATACCTTTTGATCTTCCATTTACTGTATGTCCATCTAAATAAACATGTCTAGTAATCCCCATTAATGAAATGGCTGCGAAAAAACAAATCCAAAAATAAAATAAGTATTTAACAAGTTTTTTCATTGATAGGGAAAATCTTTTATTATTTACAAAGATATTACTTTAAACTAAAAAAGGGGCCGAAGCCCCTTTATAATTATTTAATCAAAGATTATACATTGATTAAGTTCATACCATCTAAAACATTCATAACGTCTTTAACAGCTTTTGCAGACTCATCTAATAATGCTTTTTCTTCAGCATTTAAATC
>CANGHX010000057.1 GCA_947453715.1 Flavobacteriales bacterium
AAAAAAATGGATTTGAATCTCGGAAGTTCATACCAACAAATTTTAGGATGGTGCCCATCATTTACATTGAATTTCGAATTGAACAAAAAGCAAAATGAAAGTAATTAATCTAATCGCATTTGTTCTTTTTCTTGCTTCTTTCAATTTAATTTATGGTCAAGAAAAGTCTGAAATCATCCAACAACGGATAGAATTTTTAGCTGAACAGAACGAAAATGAAGATATTGACCTTACGGCAACAATGGATGCTTTGAATTATTATTTTGAACACCCCATAAACTTAAACCAAACAACTGAAGATGAATTAAATGAACTTGGAATATTAACTCAATTTCAAGTACAAGATTTATTATTACATTTAAAGAAAAATGGTAACTTAATCACGATTTATGAGCTTCAAACGTTAAAATATTGGGATCAAACAACCATCCAATTGATTCTTCCTTTTGTAACAGTCGATGAAAAAATTGAACAAGTTAATTTGAATCTCAAAGAAATTTTAAAGTACGGAAATTTCGAAATGTACAATCGTTATCAACTCATTCCGGAAAAGAAACAAGGCTATATCGATTCAACTTCAAATGGAAATTATCAAGGAAATGCGAACCATTATTATACACGACTACGGTATTCGTATCGAACAAATTTAAGCTTTGGCGTAACAGCTGATAAAGATCCTGGTGAACCATTTTTTCAAGGAGTAAACAAACAAGGATTTGATTTTTATTCCGCACATGCCTATTACAGAGGCGGAAAATATTTGAAAGGAATTGTCATTGGTGATTATCATTTAGGACTTGGACAAGGTTTGTTAATTTGGACGAATTATGCTTTTGGCAAAACGGCAGATGTTACCAACATCAAGAGAACAGCAAATTCATTCAAACCGTATACTTCGACAGACGAAAATAGATTTTTAAGAGGGTTTGCAATTGACTTAGGTTATAAAAATTTCACTTGGACGAATTTCGGTTCTATCAAAAAAATGGACGCTACCATTCAAACGGATTCAACATCTAATTTTAGTTTTTACAGTTCTATTCAAGCAACAGGTTTACATCGAACCACAACCGAAATTGAACGCAAAAATTCAGCTATTGAAAAAATAGTAGGTTCTTCTTTAAGCTACAAAAACAGAAATTTCAAAATTGGATTGAATACTATTTATCAGGGTTATGACAAAGTGTATTCAAAAGACATACAGACTTATAATCAATTTGATTTCCGAGGAAAAGAGATGATTAATATCAGTACCGATTACAATTGGACGTTTAAAAATTTGAATTTCTTCGGAGAGTTAGCGCACAATTCCTTTTCGAATGGAATCGCCCAACTACATGGCGTTTTAATAGCAATAGATTCTCGAGCAAGCTTCTCATTAATCTATAGAAATTATTCTAAGAATTATCAAAGTTTTTATTCCAATGCTTTTGCAGATGCAACAAAAACTCAAAACGAAAAAGGAATTTATGTTGGTGTTAAAATCAAATTAAACTCCAATTGGTTGATCAATTCATACGCTGATTTATTTTCTTCTCCATGGTTAAAATATCAAGTAGATGCTCCTTCCGTTGGTCATGATTTATTTTCTCAAATAACTTACAAACCTTCAAAAAAATTAGAGATTTATGGTCGAATTAGAGAACAAAATCATCAGAAAAACAGTCGTTACTCCGATGGTTCTATATCAAACCTAGATGATAATATCCAACACAATATTCGATTAAATTTGAATTATCAAGTTTCTGAAAACATCACCTTAAAAAGTAGAATTGAATTCGTTTCATTAGCAGGAAAATTGAAAACAGTTGAAACTGGGTCATTAATGACACAAGATTTACTCTATAAACCCAAAAAGTTGCCATTTGATCTAATTTTCCGATACGCTTTGTTTCAAACAGACAGCTATGATACTCGAATTTACAGTTATGAATCAAATGCTCAAAATGTATTTTCAATCCCAGCTTACTATGACAAAGGTTCTAAGTTTTATATATTAATACGAACCACCTTTTTACGTCATTTTGATTTATGGATTCGTTATGGAAAGACCGTTTATGTCAATCAAACTGTAATCGGAAGTGGAAATGAATCAATTTTAGGGAACCTAAAAAGCGACTTGACATTCCAATTAAGACTAAAACTGTAATTTCAATTATCGACGTTTATATCATTTTTTTTAACGTTTATATTCAAAATTCATACACTTACAGAAATGTAACAAAAATTAAAACTCCAATAATGTAACGTATTCAACATAAAAAAGAAAGCAACTGCAATTTAACCCTTCTCGTTATTGAGTCAAAACTAAAAATATATAATAATGAGAAAAAAATTAACTTCCGCGTTAGCAATAGGAGCTTTTGTAATCCTCGCTAGTAATTCCTATGCAACTATTGTTTACACAAACATTACCGACACCCCACTACCAACAGATGGTTCAAATTTTGACATCAATATGGATAATTCTGGGGCAGTTGAATTTTCATTCACCGACATGATGGGACCTTATATTACATTTGACCCAAACAATCATTTAGCCACCGTGAGTGATTTCAATACAGGTCAAGGTTGGGATGTTGTAAAAGGATTTACACTTGGGACAGCAATTAATACCAATTCCGGATATTACGATCAAGGAGATGGTTTTATAGCACCTGACTATGCTACTGCATATTACACTTTCCCAACAAACATCGACACATATTTAGCATGTGAATTCAATATTGGCGCATCAACTTATTACGGTTGGATTAGAGTAAACTGGGATGGAACGACTTTAATTTTCAAAGACTATGCTTATCAGAACACAGCTGACACTCCTATTAATGCTGGAGACATGTCGACAGGTGGTGGAACAAATGGAATTTCATCAATTGAGAAAAATGATTTTGAAGTTTATCCGAATCCATTCACAAATGATATTCATATTAACATTTTAGAAAAAAACCTCATTTCTTCAGTTTCAATTTTAGCTTTAGATGGAACAATTATTGAGCAAATAAAATTGAATGAAATAGATCAAAAAACTAATTTATCACACCTCACTAGCGGCAGTTACTTTGTTCGTTTTGAAATGAAAAATGGTGAAATTCAGATTCAAAAAATAATTAAAAATTAATCTTTAAACTTCAAAACTATTTCTAAAAGTCTCAATCATTTTTGAGGCTTTTTTTTGTTCCTATATGAACAACCAATTGTGAATGAAACTATAATTATTTCTGTTAATCAATAAATAATTGTATCTATATTTGTTTATCGAATATAAATTTAAGAAAGAAGATGAATTTCATACTCTCAAGTACAACACTTTTACGTCATTTACAAAGCATTTCAGGTGTTTTAGCAACTAGCAATACCTTACCAATTTTAGATAACTTTTTATTTGAAATTGAAGATGGGCAATTAACAGTTTCTGCTTCAGATCTTGAAACAACAATGAGAACAACGTTAGAAGTTGAATCAAAAGATGGAGGGAAAATTGCTATTCCTGCAAAATTGTTGCTTGAAGTTCTTAAAAACTTACCAGATCAACCTTGTACTTTTATTGTGGACATGAATAATTTCGGAATTGAGATTGCTTACGACAATGGAAAATCTAAAATGGTTGGTTACAATGGAGAAGAATATCCAAAAACTCCATCTATTGAAAACAGTAATACAATTAAAATTTCTGGAGAAATTATTTCTAAAGCAATCAACAAAACATTATTCGCTACAGGAAATGATGATTTAAGACCAGTAATGAGCGGTGTTTTTTGTCAATTCACTCCAGAAGATATTACATTCGTTGCAACTGATGCACATAAATTAGTTCGTTATAGAAGAACAGATTCTCAAGCAACTGGAAGTTCTTCATTTATTCTTCCTAAAAAACCATTGAACTTATTGAAATCTAATGTTCGTGGTGATGAAGAAATTTTAATCGAATACAATGATTCAAATGTAATTTTCACTTTAAATGACATCGTTTTGATTTGTCGTTTAATTGATGGAAAATATCCAAATTACGAAGCTGTTATTCCAAAAGAAAATCCAAATGTATTAACTATTGAAAGAGCTCAATTTTTAAGTTCAATCAAACGTGTTTCTATTTTTGCAAATAAAACAACTCACCAAATTAAATTAAAATTAGCTGGTTCTGAATTATCTCTTTCTGCTGAAGATTTAGATTTCTCGAATGAAGCAAATGAGCGTTTAACTTGTAATTACGATGGAGACGATATGGAAATTGGTTTCAATTCTCGTTTCTTAATGGAAATGTTAAACAACATGGACACTACAGAAGTTAAATTAGTGATGAGTGAGCCTAGCAGAGCTGGTTTATTAATCCCAGGAAATTCTTCTAATGAGCACGAAGATATTTTGATGTTGGTGATGCCAGTGATGTTGAATAGATAACTTCGGCTTCGCTCAGTTACAACGGCTTCGCTCAGTTATATAAAATGAAATTTTGAATTTTGGCCTTCGACAAAGCTCAGTCTAAAATCTTGAATTTTTCACATAAAAAAAACCGATTTTTTCAAATCGGTTTTTTTGTTTTATAGTTTTGATATTATAATAATTCTTCGATGATTCTGTCCATTGAGTAACCTTCTGCTTCTGCTCGGTAGTTACGAACTAAACGGTGTCTTAAAATTGGTTTCGCAACTGCTTTTACATCCTCAATGTCTGGTGAATATTTCCCATTTAATACAGCGTGACATTTCGCACCAATAATTAAGTACTGAGAAGCTCTTGGTCCTGCACCCCACGAAATAAAATCTTTTGTTATTTGTGGAGCAAAATCACTGCTAAAACGTGTTTTACCAACTAATTTAACGGCATATTCTAACACATTATCAGGCACAGGCACACGACGGATTAAATCTTGATATTGCATAATTTCTTCTCCAGAAACAACTCTTTTTAATTCTGTTTTTACGTCTGAAGTTGTTGCACGAACAATCGCCATCTCTTCATTATACGTTGGATAATCAACCCAAATATTGAACATAAAACGGTCTAATTGCGCTTCAGGTAATGGATACGTTCCTTCTTGCTCAATAGGATTTTGAGTTGCTAAAACAAAGAAAGGAGCAGGTAACGGGTAATTTACACCACCTGTTGTAACTGATCTTTCTTGCATCGCTTCCAATAAAGCTGATTGTGTTTTAGGAGGAGTTCTATTGATCTCATCCGCTAATACGATATTGCTAAATAAAGGACCTTTAATAAATTTAAAGTTTCTGTTTTCATCTAAAATTTCAGAACCTATAATATCAGAAGGCATCAAATCGGGCGTAAATTGCACACGATTAAAACTCAAACCTAATGATTGTGCGATTGTATTTACCAACAACGTTTTTGCTAATCCAGGAACACCAACTAATAAACAATGTCCTTTCGAAAAAATAGAAATCAAAACTTGGTCTACTACATCATCTTGACCAACAATTACCTTGTGAATTTCTTGTTTTAATTCTTTGTAATGAGCAACTAATTGATCTACTAAAATCTTATCTGACATAATTAAATTCTTTTGAATGTTTAAATATACAAATTCTATTTGACCACCCAAGGGTTTTTGAAGTTACACCCAAGGTATTCTTCATCAATTCTAATATACGCATTTGCAATTTTAGACTTAATCCATTTGTTTATAATTTTTTGCTTTTTATCGTTTTCAGCTGCACTTTTAATCAATGGGAAATCATCATTTAAATTTGCTTTATGCGGAGCGCTTCTATCCATTAATCGAACAATTCTTATTCCTTGTTTGTGATCATAAATATCAATATACATGTTTGGAGTTGTAATATCTCCTTTTTCTAAAGCATCTGTTAATACATAAATTTGCTGATCTACTTGATTTAAATCTTCCATATCCCACGTTTGTTCACCGTTGATTGGATTTGTGATGATTCCTTTATTTTGTTTCGTTAATTCATCATTCGAATATTTAATTACGGCATCCTCCCATGTGATTTTTTTTGCTGAAAGCTCTTTGTAACATGAATCCATTTTAATAGAAGCCATTTCTAACGCCTTATTACTGTACTCAGGAATTAATAAAATATGACGACATGTATAATCATCCCCTTTTCTATCCAATAATGTCACAATATGATAACCATAATTGGTTTCAAAAATTGGAGATACTTCCCCCACATTTAAACTAAAAACGGCAGCGTCAAACTGCGGAACCATCATTCCTCTCGTTGCTTTGTATTTCCCGCCTTGAGAAGCACTTCCGGGATCCATAGAGTGAATTCTTGCTTGTGTTTCAAAACTTTTTCCCGCTAAAATTCCATTCCGAATATCATTTAATTTATCATATGTCATTTTCTTATCAGCCTCTGTAATTTCTGGATAGAAAACAATTTGCTGAAAACTTAATTTTGAATTGATAAATGGAATACTATCATCAATTACAGTGGAAAAATATTCTTTCACTTCTTTTGGCGTGACAGTTACTCCTTCTGTAATTTTAAATTCCATATCTTGAGCCAATAATCTATCTTTAATAGTAGCTCTAAATTCTTCTTTTATTTGAGATGTTGATTTCCCATAAAATTCTTCCAATTTTTGTCTACTTCCGATTTGTTGTTCCAACATTCTCAAACGATTTTCCATTTCACCGTCTACTTGAGCATCAGAAACAACTAAACTATCCAACTTCGCTTGATTCATCAACAAATTTTGATACATCAATTCTTCGAGTATAGTACAATCAGTTTGAGAATTAACCTCCATTTTAGCCTGAACCATTTGAAGTTTTTGAGCCTCAATATCTGATCTTAGTATAACATTATCACCGATTTGAGCAGCTATTTTGTCAACAACATTTTCTTTTTGACCAAAAACAACAACTGTACTTAAACAGATAATACTAAATATTAATTTTAATTTCATGCTTCTTTTTTATTTCTTGAATCCATTTAGATTCGTTATCCTCTCTTAGTTTATTCATCCTTTTCGCAAGGATCATTTCTTTTAATTGACCTTTAAAAAAATCGAACGGTGGCGTCTCATCTTTTAAATTGAAATCAATAATATTTAAGAAATAAACATATTGATCATCGTTAAAGTACGTCTTTGTTCTATTTAAAACTATATTGTCAATGTTATAATTTTTCAAAGGAATTTCTTTCGTTAATTCTGAAAAATAAATCCAATTTTCATCATTAAAATAATAATCATCCGCGTAAAGTTTAGCATTTGAATTTACTTGTGCTAAATCTTTATCATTTTTTAACAAGAAATATTTTTTAAACTTATCAATAGCTTTTGCATCTTTGGGAACTTTAATATAAAGTGCTTTAACAATATAATCTTGTAAAACAAAAGCTTCCTTATTGGATTCATAGTATTCTTTCAATTCCTTTTGACTGATTGCTGTATCTATTTTATCCAAAATAAATTTCTCTTCTAGATAAAATTTTGATAAATCTCCGACAAAAACTTGACTTCTCAATTCAACTAGCCTTGCTTTATTCTCATTAGCTTCAATCAACTCTTCTTTTAACACTTGTTGATCACACCAAAATTCAACAAATCGTTTCCATTCTTTAGGATTTTTAGTAGAGTATCCTAAATGATTCATCATTAAAACTGCATCACCTTTTGTCAATTCATTTCCATCAACAGATGCAACAATTGGATTATCTCCTGAACAGTTTGTGAACAGCAATAAACAAAACAGGCTGACAACAAAGCCAGCCTGTTTAAAATTGTATATTATATTATTTACCAATAGAGTAAAGAACAGTATCATTAATTTTAATTGGATGTTTTTTATTCAATTCATCCAACCACGTTTTTTCTAAATAATTTTGATAATCAGAAGTGATTGCACCTTTTGCTTCTGTCAACTCTTTTCTACCAGGAGCCAAAATTTCGGAAACTTTTATTACATATATTTTGCCTTCAAATTCATATGGTTTATTCACTCCCATTACCACATTTTGATCTTTTAAGAAAGGAGTAACTGCAACATCATATTTATTTGTTTTCACTCTTAAGTTTAATTCACTCTCTTTATTAATTTTCTCAATTACATGTTTAGAATTAATTGTATCGTTTTGAATCATCTTATAAACTTCAGCTGCAATTTCTTTAGTTGAACATTCATAAACCATTGCATTCACACGTTTACCCCACACATACTGATCTCTGTTTTTTTCAAAAAACTCTTTCAATCCAGTTGTATCTTTCATCGCTTTGTTCCAAACTTTATCAGTCATTACTTCATATAAAATAATACCGTCATGGTATTCATTCAATAAAGCTTTAAATTCTGGATATTTTGTTGGTAATTTAGATTCTTCATACCCTAAGATTGCTTCTTTCTCGAACTTTTTATATTGATTCATTACAATCGTATGGAAATCTTCTTTTTTAGCACCTCTTTGGTTGCTTTCTAAAAATGCAGCGAACTCTTTTTGGTTGAACTTTTTACCATCTAAAATAAATAATGGTTTGTTCGATTTCAATTTTTCAGCTGTCCATTTACCTTCAAAATAAGTTGAATCCAAATTATTTTCAAACCACTTTAACGTTTTTGCAGTTTTGTTTTTATAGTTGTATTCTTTTTTCAATTTCAATACAAACGATTCTTGTGTTTTCAAAGAACGTTCATCTTTATTCACTTTTCCTTGTAATTCTTTTTTCGCTGATTCGAATGAAGGAACATCTGTCCATTCAATTTTTTTTATGATATGAAAACCATAATCTGTTCTAATTGGAGTTGAATAATCACCATTATTTTTCAAGGCAAAAGCAGTTTCTTCAAAAATTGGAACCATTCTTGTTGTTGTCCCTGTTCCAAACGCAGGTAAAACACCACCTTTTGAATTAGAACTTGGATCATCAGAATATTTTTTTACTAATTCTTCAAAATTTGCACCTTTTTGTAACTCTGCATAAATTTCATTGATTTTTTTCGAAGCAGACTCCACATCTTCATTTGCAGAACCTTTCGGAACAGAAACCATAATATGAGCTGTCTTAATAGTCCCTCTAGCATTTCTAATATCTGTCACGTAGATTAAATGATAACCAAATCTTGTTCTCACAGGATTAGAAACTTTACCAACTGGAGTAGTATAAGCTGCGTCTTCAAAAGGATAAACCATTTGGAAAGCAGTAAAATATCCTAAATCACCACCATTATTAACAACAGATGGATCTTCAGAACCCATTTTACCTTTTGCAACTGCTGCGAAATCTTCACCGTTTTCGATTCTTTTTTTGATGTCCATCAAACGATTATATACTCTTAAAGTATCAGCAGGTAAAGCGTTTGGTTCTATTCTCAATAAAATATGTGAAGCACGAATTTCTTTTTTAGTTCTTTCATATGCTTCTTTCACCAATGCTTGGTTTGTAACAGAATCAATTAAATATGGTGTTGCTAATTGTTTTCTATAACCTTCTAATTCTTTCTTTAATTTTGGAATCGTATCATACCCTAACGATTCAGCCTCCATAACTTTTAATTGAAACTTTTTGAATAACTCCATGTATTCATCCAATGATTGTTTATCATATTTTGGATTTGGATTATTCTTTAAATAAATTTGTAAAAATTCTGATTTAGTTACTTTTTTACCTCCAATTTCTAGTAAAACTGGATCTTGTTGTGCAAATGTGTTTAATACAAATAAAGAACTAACTACAAATAATATATACTTTTTCATTTCTTAATTAAGGTTATTTTTCGATAAATTTAATTCAACTTCTGGTAAACAGAACAATTTTAACATTATTTTATACTATAATTTGGTGCTTCTCTTGAAATCGTGACATCATGTGGATGAGATTCTTTCATTCCTGCATTTGTTATTCTAACAAATTCTGCTCCTTTTAACTTCTCAACATTAGCTGATCCACAGTATCCCATTCCAGCTCTTAATCCACCGATGATTTGATACATTACCTCATCTAAATTTCCTTTATATGGAACTCTTCCCGAAATTCCTTCAGGCACTAATTTTTTTACATCATCTTCTGAATCTTGAAAGTAACGATCTTTTGATCCTTTTTGCATTGCTTCAAGTGACCCCATTCCTCGGTAAGATTTAAATTTTCTTCCTTCAAAAATAATTGTTTCACCTGGTGACTCTTCCACACCTGCGAACATTGAACCAACCATTATAGAATCTGCTCCCGCAGCGATTGCTTTTACAATATCTCCAGTATAACGAATTCCTCCATCGGCAATTACTGGAACACCTGTACCTTCCAATTCTCTTGCAACATCATTCACAGCCGTCAATTGAGGAACACCAACACCTGCAATAATTCTAGTTGTACAAATAGAACCTGGACCAATACCCACTTTTACTGCATCTGCACCAGCATCAACTAAATATCTTGCTGCAGAAGCTGTTGCAATATTTCCAACAACTACATCTAAGTTTGGAAATTTTGCTTTTACTTCTTTTAATTTCGTAACAACTCCTTGCGTATGTCCGTGTGCTGTATCAATAATCACAGCATCAACTCCAGCTTCTACTAAAGCTTCTACTCTTTCGATTGTATCATTTGTCACACCAACAGCTGCTGCAACTCTTAAACGTCCATAAGAATCTTTGCAAGAATTTGGGTGCTCTTTTACTTTTATAATATCTCTATAAGTAATTAATCCAATTAATTTATTGGTTGCATCAACTACAGGTAATTTTTCGATTTTATTTTCTTGAAGTATTCCTTCAGCTGTTGCCAAACTTGTTCCATCGCTTGCTGTAACAATGTTTTTAGTCGTCATAACTTCCTTAATCGGACGTAAGCTGTTTTTCTCAAAACGTAGATCTCTGTTTGTAACAATACCAACTAATTTTCCAGCATCATCAACGATAGGAATACCACCAATACTATTAACTTTCATCAAATGAAGTGCATCTTTCACAAAAAGACTTTCATGAAGTGTCACAGGATCTAAGATCATTCCACTTTCAGAACGTTTAACTTTTCGAACCTCTAGAGCTTGTTCCGCAATCGTCATGTTTTTATGGATTACTCCGATTCCACCTTGTTGCGCAATTGCAATTGCCAATTTAGATTCGGTAACGGTATCCATCGCCGCTGAAACGATTGGTGTATTCAACGTAATATTTCGTGAGAATTGCGTTTTCAATTGAACTTCACGAGGTAAAACTTCTGAATAAGCAGGAACTAATAATACATCATCGTATGTTAATCCTTCTCTTACTTGCGTGATATTTGAAAGTGACATCTGAACTTCGTTTAATAAATTCGTGCAAATATAACATTCATAGTTGAAATTCAGCATCCACTTAGGTTAACAAATTAATTTAACTGCTTAATTTTTTGTTAAAATTTCCAAAATATATTGATGCTTCATACAAAAAATCGTAACCTTGTAGTAATGTATTTTTGAATTGAGAAATGTTTTCTACTCTTCAATTTTAGAATTTAACGAAGATGATGAAACTTCAAATAAATAAAACCTTCATATTTTTTTGCCTTTGTTTAATTAATTTTTATTCAAAAGCTCAAAGTAAAGACACGCTTTATATTGATACGAATCGTCTGATTCAACTTTCTGGTGTTGTTGTTTCAGAAAATGAATTGGAACAATTATCCTATACAACAGTTTATGACAAAACTTTAAGAAGAGGTGTTTTATCTGATTATTATGGTTATTTCTCAATGGTTACCTACCCTGGTGATACGTTGATTTTTTCATTTTACGGTTATAAAACATCTAGCTTCATTGTTCCAGACACATTACCAGACAATCGCTATTCGATAATCCATATGTTGCAAAAAGATACTGTTAACCTACCTCAAGTTGATATTTATCCTTGGCCTTCTAGAGATGAGTTTGCTCGTTACTTCGTAGCAATGAAACCTTATGATGATGCTTTCCGAAGAGCGCAAAAAGAATTATCGGGTGAAAGTTTAGCCTTTGCTGCTGCGAAACTAGATAACGATGCTTCATTAGCTTCGGGTTATGCCGCAAATCAATTCTATACTAAAATCTACACCAACGGTCAAATGCCCGCCAACAATCTTTTAAACCCTTACGCTTGGTCGAAATTTATCCAAGAGTGGAAGAAAGGGAATTTGAAAAGGGAATGACCTTTTATAATTTTAGATTTTGAATTATGGATTTTGGACTTCGACTCCGCTCAGTCTAAAATTTTGGATTTTAAATTCCTTATTTTTGATGATATTTGAAATTAAATTATTGATTGTTTTTTCACTTCCTCCCTCGAGAGCTTGTCTCGATTTATATCGGGAGAGGATTGAGGAGGGTGGCATTCCTAATCATTAAACTTTTTTTTTGTATTTAATTCAAAGTTAAAATCATTTGATCAAACGCCTATTTAGTTAGAATAACAACCAATTAAGTTATTAATCTTCTTCAATATCATTCGTAGCATCATTGAAATCTAAATCTTGATTAGGATTTTTTTTTGGGACCTTCTAACCGAGTGTCAATTTCATTTTTATGCAAATCTGGAACTTCAATCTGCTTATAATCTAGATCATTATATTCCAAATCATTTCGGCCGAGATGATTAACATCTATATTCAAATCACTTGATTTTACGATAAACAATAGTTTGTCAATTATTGCTTCATCTTCAATAGAAGCGATATAAGTAAATAGAGTCTTTTTTTTTGAATACAGATTTTCTAAGTTCATCAGGATTGGTATTAAATAAATGAATTATGCTCTTCTAGCATTCAAACCAAAGTTAAGATATTTTCAATCACTTTGAAAAGAAAAAAAATAAGATCGAAATTAAAAATTATTCTTTTTTATATTGAAATTCAATAGGTAAAGAATCAGGTGAAAGTCTAATATCTAACTTCCAATTTTCTTATTCTTAGAATTTATATTAAAATCCAATACACCTTTATCAAAAACACCTTTATTTGTATTTCTAGGTGTAACGTTTTGGTGCTAGGCGTCAGCGGGCTAACAGGTACAGTGCTTTTCGCCAGTTGTTGCCCAACACCTGCTATCGGTTCGGTTTTCTTTTCTATTCTTTTTTAAATTTATGTTTCAAGTCATTAAGATAATTTAAAATTGTTTGTCGCTTTCTTTTGTCTTTGCTATTAATTTCCTTTTTAAAACGATCATAATTTAAATTTACAAATAGTAAATCGTTAGATGTGTGAAAATAGGTCAATAGTTTAAGTCTATTTAATTTGTTGTTACGAAATTTAGGTTCGTATACTTTTTTCAGTCTATCAAAACCATAAACTACCTCAGTTGAGTCATTTATAAAATCTATTTCGTTGTTTAATGAATCAATAAATTTATTATAAAATACAAATTTAAGTTTCAATGGATTTGTATTTAATATCTTAGATTCTATCCAATATGATCTATATCTCCAAGGTGGTTGAAGATTAATATTTTCAATTTCGGTCAATAATGGGATTAGTTTTTCTTTATTATAACCATAAAAATTATATTGGTGCCACCATACGCCCGTCCCACTAGCGAAACATACTTTATAATATATTACAGTTTCGTTGATTTCATTTTTATAATGTTTCAGTTCAAGCCCATACCTATGGTATATTTTGTGTTTTGCTATAACTTTATTTTCTTTGAAAAAATAAACATCATTGCTCCAAAAAAGTCCACCGTCAATTCCAATTGAAATTGAAAATTCATTGAAATCTTTTTCATTATTGTCAAAGGAATAAAAACCAATAGGTAATTTATTGTTTTCTATGTCTATTAAATTACTGTCAAGTTCAAGAATCGGGAAAATTCGTTTTGCAAAGTCAATATCAATTACACCACTTCTAATGGTCGATTTTAATTTTTCGAAGTCTTTCGAGCTTAATTTATGATTTAGTTTTATTTGTCCATTAAGAGTCGAGTCAACTTCAAATGTGAGATTTTTAGACCAAATATCTGGTTTTAAACACCCAATACTGTCAAGGAAAGAAATAATTTCTTTTTCGGAGTATTGAATGTTTTGCTGAGGTTGTGAAGCATTGTTGTTGATTGAAACTTTTGTTTTATTTTCAGTGTTGCTGTTGCATGCTGTAATTCCAATTAGACCAATAATTACATATGTCCATTTCATTGTGGATGTTGTTTTATTTTGCAGACCGCTAACTAATATATTTGCACTTATTGAACCTTGAGAGAAACAAATATTTGAAACAAAAAAAAGAAATAAATCATTCTTTTCATCTAACCTCTCCAATTTAAAATCAAATCAGGTAACACAAAAAATACTTCTCAACAGGTTTTGCCAATGCGGAGATATTTAAATTATCAGATGCTTTAGACAAATCGATGATGTTTCCGTTTTTCATCAAAAGGTTGATGTTTTGCTTGTCTTCGTTGTAGGCATTGTTTGTTAACGTGTCTGAATAGACAAAATACTGCGCTTCCTCTTGTGTTAAATTGTATTTTTGAATAACAATTTCTTTTTCTAATTGAATTCTATCAGGCGCAAAAGGTTCTTTTGCAATTTCAATTTTAAATAATTTACGATTAATGAAATGCGTCGATAATATTGATAATACTTTATCTACATTTTGCTGCCAAACTTTAATCGCAGAAAGAATATCGTAATCATCTAATTGAGCGAATGTATCTAACACTTCTCTCCTATTTTTAAAATCTTCTGATGTGATGTCATTTTTCAAAAAGAAAGCCAAAGCTGGACTTGAAAACAATTCTTGTCCTTGATGACTTAATTCTTTTGCCCTTCTCAAAATTCGAATCAACATACTATCCGCAGCAACAACCGTTTTATGCAAATAAACTTGCCAATACATCAATCGACGAGCAACAATAAATTTCTCTACAGAATAAATCCCTTTTTCTTCAACAACCAAATTACCTTCGTGAACGTTCAGCATTTCGATGATTCGTTCACTTCCGACAACACCTTCGCTAACTCCAGTGTAAAAACTATCTCTGTTTAGATAATCCAAACGGTCCATGTCTAGTTGACTTGAAACCAATTGATGTAAAAAAGGTTTGCTGTGTTTATTTTGAAATACCAATAAAGCCAAATCCAATTGTCCACCAAATTCTTCGCTCAAACGTTCAATAAAAAAACTTGAAATTGATTCATGACTAACTTTATCAACAATGTCATATTCCAATGCATGACTGTAAGGTCCATGTCCAATGTCGTGTAATAAAATCGCAATTAAAACAGCTCTTTCTTCGTCTTCCGTTATTTCATGTCCTTTTCTACGAATAACTGATACAGCATTCATCATCAAATGCATCGCACCTAAAACATGATGAAAACGCGTATGTAAAGCTCCCGGATACACCAAGTTAGTTGTACCTAATTGTAATATTCTTCTCAAACGTTGGAAGAAAGGATGCTCTATAAGATCGAAAATAAACTCATCTGGAATTGAAATAAAACCATAGATTGGATCGTTAAATATTTTCTTCTTATTATTTCTATTGAATATTGGACGCAATTGAATAATTTTAAAACGAATTTCAAATTTAAAAATTTAAAG
>CANGHX010000058.1 GCA_947453715.1 Flavobacteriales bacterium
ATTTCAATATCTAAGAATCGCGAAGAATGATCAATCGATAAATTTGTCGCTTGGTGAGAATTATACGTAAAATTATAATCTCCAATGATTGCTATTTTTAAGCTATTACTCATGGTTTAGAGTAGTTGATTCTATCTTTGAAACCATCCTTTAACTTGTCCGTTTGATATACTCATTGAATCTGGAGTAGCTGCATTACTATAAACGTAACAGCTAAAAGTACACGTAAATTTTGAATAATCTCCATTAGGATCTGATTCCTGAGAAATACTTGAGAAATTGACACTTTTAGGATGTATACTGTTGTCTTTTGAAGTCCAAATAACACCTGCATTATCAGTATAACTTACGTAAAAACCAGCCGTTCCATTATTTGAATATACAGGACTAGGGTGAGTATTAAAGAAATTGTTGAAGGTTGCTAAATCTGGTCCAGTTGAATTCGCTTGATCCCAAGTCAAACTTCCCAAACCAACTTGAATTTTTGAATTTTGTCCAGCTGTTGAAGATTTCATTTCAAATAAATAAATAACAGATGAAATTTGTCCGCTAGGTAATACAATTTTAGATTGAGTTGCTGAACCTGAATAACCATTCACGTTTTCGGTAAATTCAGTTGTTGAATTATTAATATTACCACTAAAATAGGCTTTCAAGGTAGCTTTATGCTCTGGTGCAGGAATAACTTCGTGCTTGATACATGAAAACAATATTATTGAGGTAATTGCGGCTGATAATAGTAATGGGAGTTTCATAATTTAACAATATTCAAAAGTTAGCAAATCTAATAAACTAACACTAAAATACTTATTTTTTTTGAACAATTACAATTTCAAGAAATTTATTGTTGGTTAAATCTAATTCCTAAGATTAATAGGGAGATAAATTATGCTCTGATTTGTTTTACTTTATTTGTAAATTCTAAGTAATTCACTTGGAAATTTGTATTAGAATATTTGGATGAATTTAATTTGTAATAAGTGCTCCCATCATACATTTTTTCTTCATCGAAGAATGTAGAAATATCCTCATCTGGATTTTGCTGTTGTAATTTGTTGATAATAACATTAAGATCAGTATAACTGATTATCAAATCTGAAGGATAAGAAAGTTTTTCTTTGCTTAATATAGCATTAACGTATACATTTGTATCTCCACTTTCAAATGAAATAGTATTTATTTTGATGCTTTCTATTAACGTTTTCATATTCTTTTGTTTTAATTATGATACAAAGTTGCTGAAGCAGAACGTAAACTATTTACGATTTACAAGTATTCTAACATATTTCCTTTAAATTCTTGCATTTATTGATTTTCAAGTAGTCAACTTTATTTTTTTAAATTATTTTCTTAATTTCAACCTAGAAAATTTAATTTGAATATTAAACGTCAGACATATATGAAATACGAGAAAATCAATAATGCTCTATATATTGCAAATCGAGAGAAATTTGTAGCTAGAATGGGAGGTAAGTCACTAGCAGTTTTTAATTCAAACGATATTTTTCCTATCAGCGCAGATAGTACAATGCCTTTTCAGCAGCATAGAGATATTTTATATTTATCAGGTGTAGATCAAGAAGAAAGTATTTTAGTGTTATTTCCAAGTTGTAAAAATGAATCTCACAGAGAAATTTTATTTTTAAAAGAAACAAATGAGCACATAGCGGTTTGGGAAGGAGAAAAATTAACAAAAGAAGCAGCTCTTGAAACGTCAGGCATTAAAACTGTTTATTGGTTGAATCAATTTCCGACGATTTTCAAACAATTAATGGCAGAAGCAGAGACTATCTATTTGAATACAAACGAGCATCTTCGAGCATCCACAGAAGTTGAAACTAGAGAAGATCGTTTTATAAAGCAAGTTAAAATTGATTATCCTGCTCATTCTGTTCGAAAAAGTGCTCCAATCATGCATAGAATTCGTTCAGTGAAAGAAGATCTTGAGATTCAATTGATGCAGAGAGCTTGTAAAATTACTGAAGCAGGATTCAGAAAATTGTTAGCTGTTACTAAACCTGGTATTTGGGAGTATGAGTTGGAAGCTGAGTTAATCTATGAATTTGTTAAAAATAGATCGAAAGGATTTGCTTATACTCCAATTATAGCATCGGGTAAAAATGCATGTGTACTTCATTACATTGAAAATAACCAACAATGTAAAGACGGAGATGTAATTCTTTTAGATGTAGCTGCCGAATATGCAAATTATGCTTCTGATTTGACAAGATGTATTCCAGTTAACGGAAGATTTACGGATCGTCAAAAAACAGTTTACAATGCCGTTTTACATGTGAAAAAAGAAGCTGAAAAAATGTTAGTTTCCGGAACGATCATGGCTGAATATCATAAGGAAGTTGGACTTGTTATGCAAGATCAGTTGGTTCAATTAGGATTAATTACTCAGACCGACATTAAAAATCAAAATCCAGATTGGCCTGCTTATAAAAAATATTTCATGCATGGAACTTCTCATTTTATTGGTTTAGACACGCATGATGTTGGAATTTGGAACGAGCCAATTGAAGCTGGAATGGTTTTCACATGTGAACCAGGTATTTATATTCCAGAAGAAAATTTGGGTATTCGATTAGAGGATGATTTAGTTATTCAAAATTCTGGAACACCTTTTAACTTAATGAAAGACATTCCTTTGGAAGCGGAAGAAATAGAAGAATTAATGAATAGCAAAGTTCTTGCATAAATTCATGTGTTCGTACTTAAATTATAAACAATTTGGTGAAGGAGAAATTGTAGTTTTTCTTCACGGATTTTTAGAATCAATTTCAATGTGGGAAAAACTTTCATTGGAATCGATTTCTTTTCAATCAATTTTAATCGATTTACCTGGACATGGTGAATCAAAAAATGAAGATAACTCCCCAATTCCGACAATCGATTTCATGGCCAATAAGGTAATGGAAACATTACATCATCTGAACATCAAAAATTATAATGTCGTTGGCCATTCTATGGGTGGTTATGTGGCGTTGTCATTAAAAAAAATGGATGCCAATTGTCAGAAAGTAGTCTTGTTAAATTCTAATTTTTGGAAGGATTCACCTGAGAAACAAAAGGATCGAGTGAGAGTTGCGGATATTGTTTTTAAGAATAAAAATTTATTCTTAAAAGAGGCTATACCAAATTTGTACAATAATCAACATATGTATAAAAAAGAAATTACTCATCTCCTACAAGAAGCATTAAATATGGAAGCGTTTTCGATAGCATATGCTTCATTGGCAATGAGTAATCGAAAAGATTTTTCTGACTTGATTTCTCAAAAGCCAACTGATTTTGTTATTGTTCAAGGAGAAATTGATGCAATCGTTCCTAAGTCAACAATGGAATCTAAAGATGTATTACAAAATGTGCCCTATTATTTAATAAAAAATACAGGGCACATGAGTCATTTTGAAAATCCGAATGAAATACAACAATTGTTGATCAAAGAATTAGGAAGTTTGGAAAGTAAATAGGGAGTTAACTTAGTTGATTAGCACAAATTAATTTCCGTTATCATTGAAAATCCATTCTGTTTTTGAATTATCGAGTAAAATTGTTTTCATATATAAAGTATTTAAGTTTCTGAAGCTAATTTAATACGGATTTTCATGCTATTTTTGAAAATCATTTTAACTGTTGCAGTAATTGATTTAAAAGTTCCAAATGTGAATTTAACAGAATCAATGTTTGATTTAATGGGGGTAGACTTTCAAGAATGATAAAAAAATGTGTTATATTAGATTAATCAAAAAAACAAGATATTAAAAACAAAAACTATTACACCATGAAACTTAGAGCCCTAGTAGTAGACGACGAAGAATTTGCAAGAAAGAATCTAATCTTATTGTTAGAGGAATTTTGTCCAGAAATAGAAGTTATAGGTGAAGCTTCAAGAAAAGAACAAGCAAAAGCAATTATTGAAACTTCAAAACCAGACGTTGTTTTCTTAGATATACGAATGCCTTCCGGAACAGAAGGATTTGAATTATTAGAAGAAATTGAAGAGAAAGATTTTTTAGTGGTTTTTGTTACAGCATTTAAAGATTTTGCTATCAAAGCGTTTAATGCAAATGCAGCTTACTATTTAATGAAGCCGATTGATATTGATGAATTGAGAATTTCTGTTGATAAATTAGTAGAGACAAAACGTATTTTTTCAGAAAATCCATCAAGTTTCCCTGCATATTTTGGTGCAATGAGAAATTTGTCTGATACCATTGTTCGAAATAAACCAAATAATCGAATTGCAATAAGTCACACAAAAGGATTGAAAATTGTTGAGGATGATACAATTACTCATTTAGAAGCTAGTGGAAACTGTACGACAATTTATTTTGAAGATGGCACTCGTTATTTAGATACACGAACTTTGAAAATCTATGAAAATTTGCTTGATCCTGCTAAATTTTTTAGAGTGCATAAATCGCACATCATCAACTTAAATAGATTGACAGAATATTTGCATGAAGATGGTCATTTTGCAGTATTAAAAGGAGGCTTGAATATTCCTATAGCACGTAACAGAGTAGCCGATTTCGTTCGCCTTTTGAAAGATGCATAATCAATGAGATATCTTTTAATACTTTTTTTAGTTCTTCCGACTTTTCTTAAAGCTCAGAAAATTTCTTTTGTTACATATGGTACGAATGAAGGCTTGCCTCAGTCTCAGGTTACTTCAATTACTCAAGACGATGAAGGTTATTTATGGGTAGGGACATTTGGTGGTTTGGGTCGCTTCAATGGTAAAGATTTTGTAACTTACTCTACCAAAAATGGACTTTTAAATAATCGTATATCTTTTTTAACAGTAATTGATCATGCTATTTGGGTGGGTCATGAAGGAGGTATTTCAAGGATTTATAAAAATAGAATTCAAAAGTGGGCATTTCCTACCAAAGGAAAAACATCAAAGGTTTCACAAATTCTGAAATTTAATGGAGAATTGCTTATTGCTACAAACGGTTATGGTTTGTTGAAGTTTACTAATAAACATTTAGTAAAAATTCAGTCACTCAAAAAGAAATTCGCAAATGTTGTAAATATTAAAGTTTATAAAAATGACTTATATATTGGTTACGATTTAGGTGTTCTTAAAACTAGAAACTTAAAAGATTTTTCTTCAATAAGAGCTATTCAAAATTTTTATTTAACTGACATACAGCTAAATAAGAATGAGTTGATTTTTGCCACTTATTTTAATGGTAGTTTAGCTTATGATTTTAATAGTAAAAAAATCATAAAGTCGATTTTACCTTCTAATATTGAGGACGTTAAAACAATATTTATTGATTCTAAAAAAGATATTTGGTACAGTACTAATTTAGGTTTATTTAAAAAGAATCATAAAAATGAATTAGCCGTTTATAATGAAGTAAATGGATTTCCTTCATCAAAAATAACAACCTGTTTTGAAGATAAAAATGGAAATATTTGGGTTGGAACTGAAGGTAAAGGATTAATTAGTTTCCCTTCTCAGAAATTATTTTTTTATAATCAATCTAATGGTTTCCCTTCTGATTTAATAACGAATGTAAATCAAGATAAATCTAAAAATTTGTGGTTTTCATCATTTGACAAAGGTATTTTTAAAAGAAATATAAATAGAGAAGTTCAATTTGTTTCTGATTTATCAAAAATAAGTTGGTCGTCAGCCCTGGATATAGATGGCGCTAATTGGTTTGGAACTGAAGATGGATTAATGCGCATCTGCAATGGTAAAGATGAACTAATTAGTAATAAAGAATTACCAGGTGTTAAAATTACATCCTTGTTAAAAATTAATGATCATAAATTTATTTTGGCAGGGGATGGCGGCTTATCTATTTATGAAAATGGTACTTTCAAAAAAGTTGTTTCATCCGATGGTCTAAAACTTGGACTTGTAAAAGATATTCAGCTATTTAATGGAAAAATTTTATGTGCAACCGATAGAGGTTTGTATAGTTATGAAAATGGAAAATTTGTTAATTTCAATCATCTTTATCAAATAATATATTGCTTAGCAAGAGACAATAAGAATAATTTATGGGTTGGAACTGAAGATGGATTGTTAAGAATTCAAAAAAATGAACTAAAGAAAATTAATTTGGGTATAGAGCCATCTTCAAATTTCATTTTGTTCATTCAAACATATAACAACCTTGTTTTTGTAGGAACGAATAATGGATTGTTTATTCTTAATACGCTTACTAATGAACTGAAACATTTTGGTAAAAATGAAGGTATTCCAGATTTGGAATCTAATGTAAAATCAAGTTATGTTGATTATAAAGGAAATTTATGGTTTGGAACAGCATCAGGAACGGTTTTATTTGATATTTCTAAGTTGAATTTGAAGAATAATAAACCAAATCTGATAGTTTCATCTCTGCTGTTGAATCAAGAAAATTTTAATTATTCTAAATATAGTAAATCATTAGATCCTAATGGGTTACCGGCAAGTTTAAATTTACCTTTTACAAAAAACAATTTAACGATTAATTTAGATGCAATTCAATTTGAAAATCATAAAGATATCTATTATCAATATTGGATTGAAGGTCTTGATGAAAAATGGTCGCCAGAAATAAAAAATTCTACAATTTCTTTAACCAGTTTACCACATGGTGATTTCATTTTACATTTTAGAGCAGTAATTGGAAAGGATAATTTTTCTAATGAAATAACTATTCCATTAATTATACGTCCTCCATTTTATAAAACATGGTGGTTCTATTTACTTGTAATTGCACTTGCATTAATTCTTGTTTATTCAATTATTCAGTTTCGTTTAAAGAGAGAACGTCAACGAAATTACAATGAAACATTAGAATACAAGTCCCGACTAATGGCTTTGGAGCAAAAATCTTTAAATGCTAGTATGAATCGACATTTTATTTTTAATTCGTTGAATTCCATACAATATTTTATTAATTCTCAAGATCGAATTTCAGCTAATCGGTATCTAACTAATTTTGCGAAGTTGATTCGTAAAAATTTAGATTCAACTGTTGAAGCAGGAAGTATGATTCCGTTAAGTCAAGAGTTAGAGGGTCTGGAATTATACCTTTCACTTGAAGCAATGCGTTTTAAAGATCGTTTTGAGTATGAAATAATAGTTGAAGATGTTGATACTGAGTCGATAAAAGTTCCTTCTATGTTACTTCAACCTTTTATTGAGAATAGTATTATTCATGGGATTTTACCAAATGAAACAGTTAAGGGTAAAATTACAATTGACATACGAGCAGAAGGGAATATTTTAATTATTCAATTAGATGACAACGGTGTAGGAATTGATAATAGCGTGAGTTCTAAAAAAGGTGAAAAAGGAGACCATAAATCCCAAGGAATGGAAATAACTTCAAAGCGAATTGATTTAATTAAAAAGCTTTCAAATCAGCGATTTGAGTTAATTGGACCGTTTCAAGTGACTGATGAAAACCGTTTAATCAATGGAACACGCGTTTTACTCAAAATACCATTTGAAAATTTTGAATATTAAAATGATATTTATATATTTGTTTTAATAATAAAGGAAATGAAAAAAATTCAATACATATTATTCTTGTCAATTTCAATGCTCTTTGTAGCTTGTCAAAAGGAAGTTATTATGCCGAATAATACTTCTAGTACTGAATTAAATTCACAAGATTTTCATTCAAAATCAGTTACAATTCAAACTGATGGTTCAGAAGTATTTGGTGATGAAGGTAGTACTATTGTAGATCCAACGGGAAGGCCAAAACCAAGCAGACCAGGTTCTGGTGGTTCAAAATAAAATATTTTAAATCCTGTTTAAACAAACAGGATTTTTTTTTGCCATAACATTACACTTCAATCAATAATTTATACAGATCAAATTTTAACTAATTTAAGCTAAATTTCTTTTTATATATTCGTTTTAAGTTATATTATTTAATCGAATTTATACATGTCTAAAAGAGTTAAAGAATCCGTTCATGAGTTAATTAAATCACTTACTAAGTCTGAAAAACGGTATTTTAAATTATTGTCAAGTAGACATACGATAGGTGATGAAAATAATTATGTCATTTTATTTGATGCGATTGAAAAACAAGTAGATTACGACGAGAAAGCATTATTCATTCAGTTTAAGGGAGAAGCTTTTTTGAATAAATTTGCGATTACTAAAAAGAGATTATACGATCATATATTAAATGCTCTGGACTTATTTCATAACAATTCTTCTATTGAAGCCCAAATATATAAAATGCTGCATAGTGCAGATATTTTATATGATAAATCACTCTATGAGCAATCAAAATCAATCTTAAGAAGCGCAGAAAAACTAGCAGAAAAAAAAGAACATTTTAACCTATTACTGATAATTAAAAGCAAACAAAAGCGACTTTTTGAAAATACATCATATACTGAAATAACAAAGCAAGAGATAGATCAAATTTATACGACCGACTTATATCTTCATAATCAAAGTTTACTTTATGATAAACTATGGAACATTAAAAGTCAACTATTTCATTTGTTGGCACAGAAGGGAAATTCAAGATCTTCAGGTGAATTTTCAGATTTTAAATTAATAATAGATGAACTAGCTAAAAATGTAAAACAAAATGAATGGTATTTTGAAACCCATTATTTATTTTATCATATTTACAGTGCTTACTATTTTGCAATAAATGATTTTGAAAACTGCTTAATCAACTTGCAAAGAAACATGGATTATTTTGAGCAATATGATGAATATATTCATAATCATTCAAATAAGTATTTTTCAATTTTAACGAATGCCATTTTTGTCAGTGAAAAACTTGGGAAATTCAAAGAAGCTCAACTAGTTTTTCAAAAATTAAAAGCGTTACCTCATAAAATTAAGGATTCAACTAATGAGGATCTTCAAATAAAATTGTTTTCAAGTATAAGCAGTATAGAAATTGATACCTTAATACAACATGGTGATTTTAAGGAGGCAATTCTGTTCATTCCAAAAATAAATGAAGGGTTAATGAGTTATGACGATAAAATTGCAACACCTCGAAAAATTTACCTTTCTTATAAAATTGCAGTAGTTTATTTAGCTGTTGGTGATTATGCTAATTCCTTGAAATGGATTAATAAAATTTTAAATGATAAACTGTTAGATCAAAAAGAAGATGTTTTAGCTTATACTCAGTTGTTGAATGTATTAGTGCATATTGAAATGAAACATTACGATTTATTGGCTTATCTAGTTAAAAGCACTCTTCGTTCACTGAAAGCAAAAAACAGATTATATGAGCCCGAAAAGACATTTTTAAATTTTGTATCCAAATTAATCAAGACTTCTGATGTTTTTGAAAAAGAGCAATTTTGGCAAAACACATATGATGTTCTGTCAGAATTATATAAGGAAATAAACAATGCTGTTTCTTTGGATTATTTTGACCTTCTTTCTTGGTCGGAAGCGAAATACAAACGTCAATCGTTTCAAGAAATAATTAAATCAAAATTCAATAAAAAATTAGCTGTAAACTTTTAATTATTCGTTTTTAAAATGATCCCAACCCATCGCTTGCAATTCAATCGCTGAACCATTTTTATCGATAAAATAAATACCATCATTTGGATGAGTCATGTGACCAATGATTGACATGTTTGGATTTCCTTTTACTTTATCAAAGTCGGATTGTTTGATTGTAAATAACAATTCATAATCTTCTCCACCATTTAATACACAAGTTGCAGGATCTAGATTAAAATCAATAGCAGCGATAGAAGTTTGCGCATCAATCGGAATTTTTTCATCGTAAATGTGACAACCAACATTACTAGCTTTGCATAAATGCATGATTTCCGAAGCCAAACCATCAGAAATATCAATCATTGAAGTAGGTATTACTTCTAATTCTTTTAAATAACCGATAATATCTTTTCTTGCTTCAGGTTTTAATTGACGTTGAATGATGTAATCATGCCCATCTAAATCCGGTTGGATATTTGGATTCGCTTTATAAACTTCTTTCTCTCTTTCTAGAACTTGAAGTCCTATGTAGGCTCCGCCTAAATCACCAGTAACAACTAATAAATCATGTTCTTTAGCACCATCTCTGTAGGTAATTTCAGAATTTTTCGCTTTTCCAATAGCCGTAATTGAAATCATTAATCCCAATTGAGATGAGGTAGTATCTCCACCAATTAAATCAACATTGTAATTTTCACAAGCTAATTGAATTCCTTTGTATAATTCCTCAAGGGCTTCCGTTTGAAAACGATTCGAAACAGCGATTGAAACGGTAATTTGCTCGCAAACGCCATTCATTGCACAAATATCAGAAACATTCACAGCAACAGCTTTATAACCTAAATGCTTTAAAGGCATGTACATTAAATTAAAATGAACTCCTTCAATTAATAAATCAGTCGAGATTAAAGTAGATTCTTCGTCATTTAAGTAAATAACAGCTGCATCATCTCCAATTGCTTTTAAAGTTGATTGATTTTTCGCTTCGAAATTACTTGTTAAATGATTTATTAGACCAAATTCACCTAATTGATTGATATCTACTTTTTCGCTCATGTTTCTTGATTTTGAGGTACAAAGATAGGGAACTTTCAATTAACAACAAGTAAGAAAAGTTGTATTGGTTTACTATTTATAAATCGAAAATAACGGTTCATAAACTGAATTAAAAATTTATAAATCTTTGATACATTTTTGCAGTGTATTAAAAAAAACTAAAGAAATGAAAAAAATTGTACTTTCAACTTTCGCAATGTTCTCATTGTATGCATTAAATGCACAAATCTCATTAACGAACGCACAAAATGCTCCTACACCTGGAGATAGTTATAGCGTTTTGACTTATGATACAGTCGCAAGTCTTCAATTAAATTTAGGAGCTAACCAAACTTGGGATTTTAGTTCGAATACTTCAGCTTCAACTGGTGGTTACACAATAGGTTATGTAAATGCTTCATTTGATATTACTTCTCCAGCAGGAACAACAGTTATTGAAATGAAGAATAATCAAAAAATGTATTATAAAAATTCCACTAATCAATTAGAAATTTTAGGTTATACAGATGGAACTAACCGTTTTTCAGTACCTGAAGTAGAGGGGATTACTTACAGAACTTGGCCTTTTGCAAATACAAATCGATATACTGATGCAGGATTAGGCACATATAATACAACAGATCCCAATTTTCCTTCAACTGGTCCAATTCAACCTACTGCAAGTGGAAAAGCTTCAGGGTATGGTACTTTAATTGTCCCAAATGGAACTAGTTATTCAAATGTTTTATTAGTGGTTGACACTTTCAATTATGATATTTCGTTCAGTCCGCAAACAAATGTTATAGCTGGTGGAGGGTCTCAAATGATATCTTATAAATTTTACTCTTCTAACTTTAAGTATCCGGTGTTAAATGTGTACTTCACAATTTCCACTCAATCTGCTATTAATACTGCTACCGCTACAGTTTTACTTTGGAATCAGGCTAAAGCATATGAAATCGAGTACAACAATTCAGAGTCATTAAATTCTATAGAAGAAAACAGTGATGATGTAATAGGAATTTTTCCTAATCCAGCTAATGACAATTTAAATATTTCTTTGAAAGGAAATGCAAAAGTTGAAATAGTAAACACTAGTGGGATTGTGATTCAAACTTTAAATCTTGTTGGTGGGTATTCAATCATTGACATTTCAAATTTAGTTGAAGGTGTATATTTTGTAAAATGTAATAATAATACTAAAAAATTGATCAAAAAATAAAATTATATATTGAAAGAGAGGGTCTCCGAAAAAGGACGCCCTTTGTTTTAAATAAACCATTTAATCTTTTGGAACAACTCCTTTCAACTTTTTTATCCAAATTATAATTTCATCAAATATAAATCAAAACCTTCTGACCAATAATCTTTTATAATTTCTACTAATTCAAAACCTGATTTTTCATAGAATTTATATACATGTTGAGATGTTCTTACAATCACATTAGTTATTAAAGTTTGTGATTTAAGAAAATTCAAACGAAATTCCAATAATTTTTTTCCAATTCCAATTCCTTGATAATTAGGGTGAATTAAATCCCAACTTATTACTCCGATTATATTTTCTTCAGATGATTTAAAATTCAGTCCTCCGCTGCCGACTACCTCACCATTTAATTCAACTATGAAATAATTCTCTAACTCATTTTCTAGATAATAAACTAAATCTTGTTCTTCTTCGGAAGCAAAATATTTTGGTGTATTTAACTGAATTAGTTTAAGAACTGAAAGTTTATCTCCTACGCAATAATTTCTGATAATTATTTCTAAATTCATAAGTTGTTCTAAATGATAATCTTTAAATGAGTACCTTCATTAATCTCACTTGTCAATTCACATGAAACATTTGCTAATTTAGCTCTCTTTTCTATATTGTTTAAACCTAGTCCATTTGTTATTTTTGCATAGTCAAACCCTACTCCATTGTCTCTAAGGTTTATTTCAAGTGATAAATCAGGCTTCGAAATAATACATTCAATTTTACTACCTTGAGCATGTTTAATGGAATTATTTACAAACTCTTGAATAATCCGATACAAATTATAAACGTCTACATTTTCAAAGTCTTTATTCGATAACCATTCGGGAAATTCAAAAACAAAATCCATTGCATTCAATGTTTTGAATCGGTCAAACATAGCTTTCAATGCCAATAATAAACCATTCTCTAACTCAGGAGGCGTTAGATTATAACACATTGATCTTGTCTGATTTAAACTTGCTTTCACAACATCAAAGCAATTTTTCAATAGTTCGGGATTAACAGGCTCATCTTCATCAAATTGAGAGAGATATAAATTAAGTACAATTAATTGTTGTGCCAATCCATCATGTAATTCCATTGAGAAACGTTTTCTTTCAAATTCTTGCGTTTGTTCAATTAAATTTGCTTTCTCCGTTTCATGATTTTTTTGTTCTGTTATATCTCGAATTGCACCTATCACTTTAACAGCGATCCCTTTTTTAGTTCGAATCACATAAGCTTTATCTAGAACATTAGCATATGAACCATCCTTCTTTTTAAAACGATATTCTGCACTCCAATAATTCTCTGATTTATTTTTTATTAATGATATATAATTTTTAAAGAAGATTTCTGTATCATCGGGATGGATAAATTCATTAAAATTTTCTGCAGTTGGAAATTCATCTTCATTCTTATATCCAAACCCTTCTTTAATTCCATCACCCCAGATATATTGATTTTTCCGAACATCCCATTCCCAAATAATATCACTTACTGCTTTTGAGGCAATTATAAATCGTTCGTTACTTCTTCTTAATTCTTTTTCAATGATCCGTTTATTAGTTACATCATCTATAATTACCAAAATTGTTTCTTTACCTGAAAGTACTATTTCGTTTCGCACCATTTCAATATTTAATAATTTTCCATCTTTCGTATGATGAATATATTCTTCATTTTTAATTTCAGACTTAAGCAATAAATTATTTCGATCATTTACTTTTTCGTCATTATTTACAAATAATTGCTTATCCATTTCTTCAAATAAATCCAACATCGTCATTGAATTAAAGTCATCAGCAGTGTAACCATAAGTATTGACTGCTGATTCGTTTACCTCTTTAAATTTTAATGTTGCTTTATCATAAATAAACATAGGCTGCGGATTACTATGAAATAATGCACGGTATCTTTTTTCAGAATCTTGTAAATCAAACTTTGCTAATTTTCTAATAGTAATATCTTCTTGAATAACAAAGTATTGATTAATAACACCAATTTCATCATACATGGGTTGGCCTGTAATTCTAGACCAATAGGTCATTCCATTTTTTTTATGTAATAAAATATTGGTTGAAATTAATTCATTTTTGCTTATTTGACTTTTTAACGAATTAATATTTTTTTGATCAGCTTCAGATCCATTTAATAGATCAAAGGGGTGTTTTCCTAAAACCTCATTTAATTCAAACCCTGTCATTTTAGTAAACGCATGGTTAACCCACGATATTTCCTGATTTAAATTTGAAATAAATACTGCTTTACTCGTGTTTTTTGCAATCAAAGAAAGACGCATCAACTCGTCTTCATATTTTCTACTTTCCAAAATACTTCTGAAAATTTCTTGAATTTTATTAAGTGATTTTATATAGTAATAGTCTTCTGAAATATAATTTTCGAAGTAAACACTGAAGACTCCTAACGCTTCATTTTCAATCGTAAATAATGGAATTGATAAACAAGAAACAATAGGTGAGGATTTCAAAAGTGATTTTAATGAATCATATTTGCTTTGACTTTGAATTCCTTGTACAATTATTTTTGCTTCATTTTGTAATGCATCTGTAAATGGCCAATCTTCTTTTAATTCTACTTCAGCAATATTTTCTTTAAAAGAATCTGACAATGAAGGTGCCGAGAAATTAACAAGTTTATCATTGATTTCATTGATCTTATGAATCGAACAATAAACACCTGGATAAACAGATTCAATCACACGAATAGCATAATCAAAAATCTCATTTATCCGCTTCTTCCCTTTACTGTTTTCAACCAACATTGACCTTTCCAAATCATTAAAAATTTGTTCGGTTTTTTCTGTTGTAATATCTGAATTGAAAATTGAAAAACCATTGTTAGAAGGATAAATTTTAACCCTTAACCATTTTCTTGAATCTGGATAATAGTACTCAAATTCTATTTGTTTATGATCTTGTAAAGCCTTTAAATATTTTTTATAAAAGTGGCTTATATTCATTTCTGGATATTCATCCCAGAAGTTTTTCCCAATTAATTCAGCTTTGGTTTTATTAAATAGTTCCTCTGCTTGTTTATTTAAATAGGTTAATTTCCAATTTTTATCTAAAGCAAAGAAGGCGTCTGTAATACTTGATAATATGGTGTTTTTTAGTGTTTCACTCTTTGATAATTCTTCTTCAACTCTCACTTTCTCAGTAATATCTTCTGACAAAGCAAGGAGAACTGTCTTACCATTTTTATATTTTAATGGAACGGCTTTTGTTTCCATCCATTTATTGTTTCCCTTTAGTCCAACAATTTCAAAAATTAAATTGATGGATTTTCCATCTACACAAACTCCTTTTATTAATTCTTTAAATTGTTCTCTATATTTATCTGTTACAATTCCTATCACGTTATGCCCTATTACCTCATCTAATGATTCAGCTTCTAACATATTTAATCCTACATTATTGATAGATATTAATCGGCCTGTTTTATCTAATATTTTAACACAAGCTGGAGTATTATTAATGATTGCATTTAAATATTCTTGATTATTTAGAAGGATTTCTTTATTCTTTTTCTCCTTAATTCGTAACCATATTATACAAATAATTAAAAGAAGAATTATGATTCCTGAAAAAATAAAACTATACTCCATTAATTCTCTAATTTTAGACGAATGTTAAG